>JBDTQY010000241.1:0-5547 GCA_039931955.1 Chloroflexota bacterium | reverse complement strand
GTCGTCAACCTCGCCCGGCAGACGCCGGCCACCCACAGGCTCGTGATCCGCCACCGGAACCGCCCGGGCGTCCTCGCCCACGTATTCGAGCGCCTGCGGCAGGCCGACATCAATGTCCAGGAGACCGAGAACATCGTCTTCGAGGGCGCGGGGGCCGCGATTGCCCGGATCAATCTCGACGGTGCGCCGTCCCACGAACAACTCGACGCGATCGAATCCGGGAACGAGAACATCCTCAGCATCCAGCTGGTGGCGCTCCAGTGACCGCCCACCCGTCACTGCACGAAGGAGACACCACCGTGAGCGAACCCAGCCGCATCTACAACTTCTCGTCTGGCCCGGCCGTGCTCCCCATCACCGTCCTCGAGCAGGTCCAGCGTGATCTCGTCGCGCTGCCTGGTGTCGGCATGTCAGTTCTCGAGATCAGCCATCGGTCCCCGACCTTCGAGGCGATCGTCGAGAGGACGGAGGCCAACATCCGGCGACTCGCGGGGATCGGGGATGACTACCAGGTCCTGTTCCTCCAGGGCGGTGCCAGCCTCCAGTTCTCGATGGTCCCGCTCAACCTGCTGACCTCGGGGGCGGCCGCCGACTACCTCATGACGGGCTCGTGGGCCGACAAGGCAGCCAAGGAGGCTCGGCGGGTCGGCACGGTGAACGCGACCGGATCGACCGAGGCGGACCGTTACTCGCGCATTCCGACCGACGCCGAGTGCGTGCTGACTCCCGGCGCCGCGTATGTCCACATGACCTCGAACAACACGATCGAGGGCACCCAATGGCATCGCTTGCCCGACGTCGCCGATGCCCCGCTCGTGAGCGACGCCTCGTCGGACATCTTCAGCCGACCGATCGACGTGGCACGCCACGGCCTCATCTACGCGGGTGCCCAGAAGAACCTCGGGCCGTCCGGCGTCGTCCTCGTCATCATCCGGAAGGATCTCCTCGCCCGCTCCGCCAAGTCACTCCCGACGATGCTCAACTACGCCGTCCAGGCTGAGAACGATTCGCTGTACAACACCCCACCGACGTTCGCCATCTACGTCCTGGGGCTCGTCACGGAGTGGCTCCTCGCGCTCGGCGGACTGCCAGCGATCGCGGCTGTCAACGAGCGGAAGGCCGGGAAGCTTTATGCGGAGCTGGATCGGACGGGGTTTTGGCGTCCGACGGCGGCGAAGGACAGCCGGAGCCTGATGAACGTCACGTTCCGTCTCGCGAGCGAGGATCTTGAGATGACGTTCGTCAACGAGGCGACAGCTGCCGGGTTCGACGGGCTCAAGGGGCACCGCTCGGTCGGTGGCATGCGCGCTTCGATCTACAACGCGTTCCCCGAGGCGGGCGTGAACGACTTGATCGCGTTCATGCGCGACTTCGAGCACCGCAACGGCTGAGGGGCGAGCGGGACAACGAAGGCGCAATGCCGCGGATGCCTTTCGTCGCGGAGGCACACGTTCCTACGGAACGGGGACACATGACGGGTGAGATTGATAGCCTGTTGACAACTATCGTGAGGATAGATGATAACTAGCATCACGACGGTTAGATAGAGGCAATCTCGTGCTATTCTCTGCCCCGACCCTGACCACCGAGGAGCGGTGGGTGCTTGACCATGTCGAGCAGCTCCGAGCACGACTGGGTGCGCGGACCCGCGAGCCGGGCGTCTGGGTCGGCCTCCTCCGACGCGCCGCGCTCGCCCGGGCGATCCAGAGCTCCAACAGCATCGAGGGCTACAACGCGTCGATCGAGGACGCCTTGGCGGCGGTCGACGACGACGAGCCTGTCGACGCCCGAGGCGAGACATGGCGTGCGACGATCGGCTATCGCGACGCGATGAGCTATGTCCTCCAGCTCTCCGACGACCTCCACTTCGAGCTCGACGCCAGCCTGATCCGTAGCCTCCATTACATGCTGCTCTCGTACGACCCTTCGAAGAGTCCGGGGCGCTGGCGTCTGGGCTCCATCTACGTCCGTCGCGACGAGGACGGTGAGATCGTCTACACGGGTCCGGACGCAGAGCTGGTCCCTGGACTAATCCGGGAGCTCGTCGACGAGCTCAGCGATGCGTCGAGCCCAGGAATGGTGCAAGCGGCGATGGCGCACCTGAACCTCGTAATGATCCACCCGTTCCGCGACGGCAATGGGCGGATGGCGCGCGTGCTCCAGACCCTCGTTCTGACGCGCCAGGGGATCCTCGGGCCCGCGTTCTGCAGCATCGAGGAGTACCTTGGCCGGAACACCCCGGCCTACTACGATGTGCTTGGCGAGGTTGGGGCTGGCAGCTGGAACCCACGCAATGACGCGCGTCCCTGGGTGCGCTTCTCCCTGACCGCCCACTACCGCCAGGCGAGGACACTGCTCCGCCGCGGCGAGGAAGCGGAGCGCCGGTGGGAGGCGATCGACCGCGAGGTCCAGCGCCTCCACGTCCCCGAGCGCTCGATCCCAGCCCTATTCAACGCTGCACTGGGTTACCGAATCCGAAACGCCACGTACCGGTCTCTTGTAGAGGACGTCTCCGAGCTCGTCGCGAGCAGGGATCTCCGCGTCCTCGTTGAGGCTGGCCTGTTGGCCCCCGTGGGGGAGCGCCGGGGCCGGAGCTACCTGCCATCGCCGAGCCTTCGCCAGATCGAGGTTTCGATCCGGTCTGGTCGAGCCCGGGATGACACGGACCCTTTCGAGGTCGCTCAGTCGGCTCTTCGGAGCGGCTCGCTCCCGTTGTGGCCGGACGCGGTACTGGACTGAAGGGGCCGGGTTCTCACTGCGGATGATCGCCAGATCGTCCGCCAAGACCGCCAGTCAACCGCGTTGACATGGTTTCCTCGACGGTCCTTGCTACAGCCCGATTCACGCTCGCACCAGGACAGCGCACTTGCGAATGCCACCCCACCCTCATGGAACCATCCGCCAGCGAAGAAGGGCGCGTCGTCAGACGCCTCGGCAATCTTCGTCGCGACAGCTGGTCCACGGAACATGGGTCGACCGCCAAAGCTCTCCGGAACGCCATCGACCAGTGGCCCGGGAGTGGCAGCCACCAGCGTGGGCTCAGCTCAGACCATTGGCCCATGACGGCGCCCCGCTGCAGGTGCCAGACTCACTCGACACGCAGCGAGGAGTCACCGTGGCGACCAACGCCTCTGGCCCGAATGGGATGAAGGTCCCCGTGCCCACTGGCCGCAAGGACGCCTTCGTGGCATCCGGGAACCACTCCCCGTTCCCGCCGATCTCGGACTATGCATTCCTGTCCGACGGGGAGGTCACGGCGCTCATCGCGCCGAGCGGCAATGTCGAGTGGATGTCCGTCCCGCGCATGGACTCGCCGAGCATCTTCGGCTCCATGCTGGACCGCGATGCCGGGATCTTCCGGATCGGACCGGCGGACGTCAAGGTACCCGCGGCACGGAGGTACCTGCCGGGCACGATGATCGTGGAGACGAGCTGGAGCACGCCCACGGGCTGGCTCATCGTGCGTGACGTGCTCCTCATGGGCCCCTGGCACCACGATCGAGAGCGTTCACCCACGCATCGACGGCCGCCGACCGACTACGACGCGGAGCACGTCCTGCTGCGGATCGTTCGGTGCGTCAATGGCGAGGTCCAGTTGGCGCTCGACTGCGAGCCGGTGCTTGACTATGGCCGTCTCCACGGGACCTGGGAGTACGCGGCCGAGGGATATCGGCAGGGCACGTACACCGCCCCGGGCAGTGATGTCCGGCTGACCCTGACGTCGGATCTCAACCTCGGCTTCGAGGGATCGCGGGCGATCGCCCACACGCTCGTGAAGGAGGGGGAGGTCCGCTTCTGCGCGCTCTCCTGGGGTCCTGAGGCCGCACCGGCGGACGCCGAGGAAGCAACCCGTCGGCTCGTCTGGACGGCCCACCACTGGCAGCATTGGCTCGGCCGCGCCCATCTGCCGGATCACCGTTGGCGACCGTACCTCGAGCGATCGGCCCTGACACTCAAGGGCCTGACGTACGCGCCGACCGGCGCCATCGTGGCGGCCGCAACCACCTCTCTGCCCGAGGATCCGGGTGGTGAACGCAACTGGGACTACCGCTATTCATGGATCCGCGACTCCACATGGGCACTCTGGGCGCTCGACACCCTGGGCCTGGACTGGGAGGCGACCGACTACTTCAGCTTCCTCGTGGATGCGGTGTCGGCCGGGGGCGAACTCCAGGTCATGTACGGCATCGGCGGCGAGACAGACCTGAAGGAATCGACCCTCGATCACCTCCACGGGTACGAGGGATCACGTCCGGTCCGAATTGGAAACGGTGCCTTTCGCCAGAGTCAGCATGACGTCTGGGGCTCACTCCTCGATGCTGCACACCTCCACGCCAAAACCCGGGACGAGCTGAACGATCGCGTCTGGCCGATCCTCGAGCAGCAGGTGGAAGCGGCCCTCGAGCACTGGCGCGAACCGGACCGCGGCATCTGGGAGGTGCGCGGTGAGCCGCAGCACTTCACCTTCTCCAAGGTCATGTGCTGGGTGGCCGCCGACCGCGGAGCCCGACTCGCGCGCCTGCACGGGGACGATCACCTGGCCGCTCGCTGGCAGGACGGCGCGGACGAGATCCATGCCGACATCTGCGCCAACGGGGTCGATCAGCGTGGCATCTTCACCCAGTCGTACGGTAGCACCGGCCTTGACGCTTCGGTCCTGCTGATGCCGCTGCTCGGCTTCCTGCCCGGCAGCGATAAGCGAATTCGAAGGACGGTCATGGCGGTCTGGAAGGAACTGGGCGTGGACGGCCTCGTCCGCCGCTACAAGGTCGAGGAGACCGATGACGGGCTGGCTGGCGAGGAAGGGGCCTTTGTCATCTGCTCGTTCTGGCTCGTCTCCGCGCTGGTGGCCATCGGCGAGACAACACGGGCCCGCCGACTGTGCGAGAACCTCCTTGCCCATGCCAGCCCGCTCCACCTCTATGGCGAGGAGATCGATCCGGAGACCGGGCGTCACCTCGGGAACTTCCCGCAGGCGTTCACGCACCTCGCGCTCATTAACGCGGTCGTGCGGGTGATCAATGTCGAGCTGTAACGGGCGGTAGGCGGCACCGCGAAGTGGCCCTCGTCGAGGGTACGCCCGACCACGAACTCCAGGGGGCCGCCACCGCCAGGGTTCAGGAGGGACTAGACTCTCGGACATCGTAAGTGCGCCACGCGGAGACGCGGCACGCATACTGGATAGGTTGCGTCTCCGACTTCACATCATTGGAGGCTGCGTCAAATGAACCAACGCTCGCACGGAATGGCACGACTCGCGGTCATCGCGACGGTCGCCGCACTCGCCTTCGGCGCGTGCTCGACAGGCCCGAGCGCCGCGCCGGATCTCCTGGCCAAGGTCAAGGCTGCTGGCAAGATCGTCATGTCGACGGATCCCGAGTACCCGCCCCAGTCAGCGGTCACCCCGAGTGGCGCCTACGAGGGCTTCGATATCGACGTCGGGACCGAGATCGCCAAGCGCCTCGGGGTCACGATCAGTTTCGAGACGCCTGCCTGGGAGGCCCTCACGGCCGGCTCGTGGAGCGGGCGCTGGGACTTCAGCGTCGG
>JBDTQY010000240.1:0-3438 GCA_039931955.1 Chloroflexota bacterium | reverse complement strand
CCGTATCTGCCGTTCTTCGAGAACAGCACGAACGGGCTCCATTTCGCGCTGTGAGCCGAGTCGCAGGGGTCGTAGATCACCGATGAGCAACTACCACGTCGAGCCGGCGGACAAGCCGCAGGCCATCACCACCCAGGCGATCAAGTCCATGCGTCAGCACCCGGTCGAGGGAATCTCGCGGCGGCGGCTGCTGCGCCTGTCCCTTGGTGGCGGGATGGCCCTGTGGTTCACCGAGGTACTCGGCGGCTCACTGCATTTCCTGTGGCCCAATCTGACCGGTGGCTTCGGCAGCAAGATCAGGATTGGGACGCTGGACGACGTCAAGCTGAAAATCGCCTCTCTGCCCATCGCCGAGGGCTTCCCAAGCTACTTCCAGGACGCCCGGGCCTTCATTGTCCTCGTGGACCCCGCCCGGCAGGCCTTCGTACCGGGCGACGACCCCAAGGGAGATGGCACGGCGCTCAACGTTCGGGGCCTGTACCAGCGCTGCCCGCACCTCGGCTGCAAACCCAATCCGTGTCTCAAGAACTTCTGGCTGGAGTGTCCCTGCCACGGCTCGCGCTACGATCGCCTCGGGATCAAGGTCGCAGGGACCGCATACGGACCGTCCCCGCGTAGCATGGACCGCTTCGCCGCCTCGGTCGACACCGATGGAGTGCTGACCCTGGACACTTCCAAGATCACCCTCGGCCCGCTTCCGGTGGCACTCGGCCAGCCCGGGGTCATTCCGCCGAAGAGCCCGACGGGCTGTATCTGAGCCCGCCATGACCATCCCACGAGGTTCCCGATGACCGACGAGCCCGGGCACGAGCCCGAGCAGCGCCTCCCGGCCCGACGCGAGCCGAGCGAAACGGCACCCGCCGAGCGATTCTCTGCGCCGCCTTCGGCGCATGCCCGCGACCTGTCGCCAGAGCGGGCCGCGTCGATCGTCCGTCAGTCGGCAAGTGCCCGCTGGGTGGCCTTCCTGGCGGTCAGCGTCGTCGCGCTGTTCACGATTGCCTATTACTTCTACGAAGTCGGCCTGCCGCTCGGACTTTCCACGCCACGCGTCGTGTCCGAGGCGAATGCCCAGCAGGTGACGTCGGTGGAGCGTGGCTACAACCTCTACGAGGCCAACTGCGCCAAGTGCCACGGGCCAACCGGCAAGGGGGCGGCCGAGGGCAACTACATCGCCCCACCGCTGAACGACCAGATGAAACTGTTCGATCACCTGAACGCGGTCTACCTCAAGAACGTGCTCACTGTCGGCGGACGGTACGTGTGCGGCGATCCCAAGAGCATCATGCCGGTCTGGGCGGACACGAACGGCGGGCCGCTCAACTATCGACAGGTCCAGGACCTGATCGCCTTCATGCGGGCGGACGCCTCCCATGAATACGAGGTTCGCGATCCGGAACTGAACGAGCCGGTCATCGGCAAGGACGGCAAGATCGTCACGTTCAAGGGCTGGGTCGACGGAACCTTCAAGCCGGATCCGGCAGCCACGCCCGTACCGGCCTGCTGGCAGGGCGACGGCGGCGGCGCCACGCAGGGCCCCACCGAATCGCTTCCCCCTGACGCCCAGGTTGTGAAAGTTGTGGCCGAGAGCATCGCCTTCGATGTCAAGGAACTGACGGTGGACGCGGGCAAGGCCTTCGGCATCGACTTCACGCAAAAGGACTCGGGCGTCGGTGGACACAACGTCGAGATCCGGACGGCTGACGGGGCCACGCTCTTCAAGGGTCTGGTCCTCACTGACCCAGGTGAGATCACCTACGTCGTACCGGCGCTGGACGCGGGCACCTACACCTTCATATGCACGATCCATCCGATCGCGAATATGACCGGCACGCTGACTGTCAAGTAGGTAGGGACGATGTCGCAGGCTCTCCAATCCGGAACCTCACCCAGGCGCAAGCGCGCGCTGATGGGTCTGCTCGACGCCGACGGGTGGGGCTGGGCCTTTATCAAGGCAAGCGGATGGTTCGTCCTGCTCATCGTCCTCCTGGCCTACATTCCCGACCGGGCCTACTACTTCACGGTGAACCGCACCCTCGATGTCGGGCTTCTGGCCTGGTCACCGGTCAACTTCTGCCCGCCCGAGAACGCGACCTTGCCATGCCCCGCTCCCGGTGGCGCCGTGATTCCATGGGAAGCCTCCCCGGCCGATCTTGCTCTGCCGGCCCCGAGGACCGGTGGCGCGATCGCCCAGGTCGGTACCACCATCATCTACGCCGGCGGTTCCGATGGGACGGTGCCGAGCGCAGATACCTACATTGCCCAGACAGCCAACGGGAATTTCGGAGCGTGGGCGTCTGGCCCGGCACTGCCTGAAGCACGATCCGATGCCGCTGTGGCCGCTATCGGGAGCACCGTGTACCTGATCGGCGGCAGTGGACCTGACGGCACGGCGACCACCACCATCTGGACTCTGACCTACGACCAGGACACCAAGGCCTTTGGCGAGTGGGCCCCAGTTGATGGTCTGGCTTTGCCGGCTGCGCGCTCTGCGGCGTCCGCGATCCCGGTCTCGGACGGCCTCCTCATCGTCGGTGGGTCGGGTCCCGACGGTTCGCCCCAGGGCTCCGTCTGGAAGGCGACCACGGACGCCAAGGGCGCGTTGGGAGCCTTCGAGGACCAGGCGGCCTTGCTCAACCCGGTCGCTCAAGCATCCATGGCCCAGGTCGGGGACTTCATCTGGGTCTGGGGCGGCACCGATGCCAACGGTCCGTCCGGCGCCGTGCAGCGCGGCGTGATCGGGATCCCGGCCACAGACGAGACACCTGCCCCGGACGCCGTTGCCGTTCCGCTCCAGCTCCTCCGATGGGCCGTCAACGACGCCGCCAACCTCCCCGGCCCGCGCTCAGCGGCCTCGGGATTTGCCGCAAACGGCACGCTGTACATCGTCGGCGGTGACGATGGATCCGGCGCCGCCAACCAGCTGTATTGGGCCATTCCAAGTGCCACTGGCGAGATCAGCGACTGGAAGCACCTCGATCAAACGGACCTGCCGGCCGCCGGAATCAAGGGAGCCAGCGCACTGGTCAACGGCACCAACGTGTTCGTCGTTGGCGGCACCTCTCGCGACAGCGTCCAGGCCGGTTCCCTGCGAGCCAACCTCGCGCCCCAGGAGCCATTCTTCCAACTCGGCCTGGTGGGCGCGGTCGTCCCGGCCCTGCGGATCGACGGCGAGGTCGGGCAGCAGCTCGGCTACCTGATGGCCGCAGGCGCGGGCACGACTGGCGGGATCATCATGATCCTGATCGGCTGGGCATACGCCCACCCGGCCACGGTTCGCGGCTGGGTCGACCGACGCCGCGGCAAGCGCGCCTGACAACTCGGGCCTGACAGCTCGGGCCTGACAACTCGGGCCTGACAACTCGGGCCTGACAGCTCGGGCCTGACAACTCGCACTCCTCGCGGCGACATCGGGTCCCCGCCGCCGCAGCCCGGCGGCTA
>JBDTQY010000239.1:0-11882 GCA_039931955.1 Chloroflexota bacterium | reverse complement strand
CGCTTTCGCTTCTGGCTCTTACCAGTGTCCTCACGATGCCCGCTCCGCGTCGTAGTTCGCCTGTCGCTCACGCTCTTTCATCGCGTGCCAGCCGTCACGTTGCTTCTTCTGACGACGGGTCAGGTGCGGGTAGCGATCCAGCCGCGGAGCGAGGGTCGTATCGCGAGGCGAGTGCGGTCCCGATGGCGTAGGCCAGCAGCGGACGTCCCCCGAGACTCCTGACGTTCTTGCGCGGTATGCCCTTGCTGCCCCCACGGGCAGGGATGATCACGAGGATCGACGGGCCACGCAGCGGCGCGTCACCGCTCACGGTAGATCCATGATCATCTTGCGCATCGTCGGAAGGGTAGCGCGGATGATCTCGCGCGCGGCCACCTGGTGCGGGTAGCCCATCCGGGCGTCTTCCGCAATCTGTGCCGCCAGGTCGGACAGTTGCGGCGTCCCAGCCAGGAGCCCAAGAGCGGGGCCAACCCGGTTCAGGATTGGGCGCTGTGCATTCGCGAGTCGCGGGGCGGGGCCCATCAGGAACTGCAGTCGGAAGGCTCGCCCGCCAACGTTGAAGCCAGGGACGCCGAGGCCAGGCATGGCACGGAGCGCGCCAGTTCCGCGCGAATCTTCGGCCACCACGTACGACGGGGTTCCGACGCTGGTGGCGTAGAGGTGAGCGTGGAGTCGATATCCCACGTGGAGATCGACCGTGTTGTAGACCTCGAAACCCCGCCACCCACCCGTGATATCGCGCTGCGTCCACCCCCTGGCCTCGGCCAACCGGGCAAACGGGCGCTGGATCCCCCGGTGATGCACAAGGGTCACAGCAGCCTCCGGCCACCTCGCTGCCACGGTCTCGAACAGGTGACGGGCCTGGGCGAAATACACCGGGTTGGCCGGTGGCGTGAATGCAACCCGGGTCGGCGGGAAGACGGCCCGGACCGGATCTTCGATGCGTTCCATGTCGTACCAGGCTGGATCGCCAGTCATCAGTACGCGCTGGAACGCGTTTCTGGCCAGGAGACCCGCCGTCAGCGGGTCGCGCGCCCCGAGCCAGGGAGTCCGCGCCAGGACGGCTTCGAGGAAGTTGCGGTCGTCGCCATCGATCCGATAGGAAGCCAGTTGCCGAGTCGTGCCAGGCGTGACGTAGCTGCCGAGCGCGAGGAGGACAAGTGGGGGAAGGCCACCGACATCGCCCAGCGGGTACCGGCCGGCCATCCCGGGGCCGTAGCCGGGTCCGCCGCAGATCACGATGGCCCGATACGTCGCCAGCTGTCGGGACGGCAGTTGATCGGCCAGGGGTCTCCATGCCTCGGCCACATCGAGCCGGGCGCTCGGATGCTCGGCCGCGATCAGGCGCCGCGCCCGCTCGAAGATCAGCGCATCCCCGGCATTTCGAAGGGCCCGATGCAGGAGCAGGAATGCGTTGCTCATCGTGCGTCCGGGTTCGGGAGTCCGTCTACTGCCACAGTGCTGGCGAGGTCAAGGCGGATTGCAGCCGCCATCCACCTGCGGACAGCAACGGCGTACACGAAGAGTGATGTCGCGACGCCGATGGCGACGCCATCTATCCCGAGCCCAACCGCGACAAGGCCCAACGCGATCACGATTTCAATGGCCAACGCGGCCGCCTGGAGGCCGACCACAGCTCGACGATGATCCAGCAGGTGAAGCACATTCGCATACGCGGAGGTCCAAGCGTACGCGGTCACGCCCACCGCGACGATCAGCATCGGCCGCGTCGCCGCCACGTAGGCGGGGAGGAATTGGGGGACCAGGATGACGGCCGCTCCTACCACACCGAGGGCGGCAAAGGCCGTCAAGGCCCCGGCGAGGGCGCCCTGCTGGCCTGCGAGCCGTCCCAGATCGGCTCCCGACGCTCCACCCCCACGGGCCTGTGCGAGACGGGGATAGAACTGTTGGCTTACCAGGACCGGGAGGAGGATCATGCTGCTCGAGGCCAGTCCGACGAGACCGTAGATCCCGGTCGCCTCGCGCCCCAGGAAGATCAGGACGATCCAGCGATCGGCGGTGACGACGAGACTGAGGATGAATCCTGCCAGCATCATCGGCGCGCCGATGCGGATCAGTTCAGACGCACGATGCCAGTCAAGGCGCGGTCGTGGCACCCTGGCGAGCGTTCGTCCTGCCATGAGCGCGGCCACCACGAGGATCGCGACCCGAGCCGACAACAGACCTACGAGTCCGAAGCCTGCCGCGAGTAGCGCCGCCCCGAGAAGGGCGCCGGCCACCCCCTGCACCGCGATCTGAACCGAGGCGGCGCGGAATCGCAGGCGTGATCGAAAGAAGACCTGCTCGAGCAGGAACCCGTGCTGGAGCATCACTGCCAGGCCGAGCAGTGCCACGGTCAGAGGGGTGGCAGCCGGCCCGAGGATCCACGGGCCCGCCGCGAACGCAATGAGGCCGGCCACGGTACCTGTGATCAAGGCCCCACCAAGGGTGACGTCCTCGATGTGGGCGGCTGCAGCTTCCCGCCCCGCCCCGAGCATCTTCGGCACTTCCCGGCCGGCGCCTTGACCCAGTCCGAGAGACGCAAGAATGGTGTACTGCAGGACGACCGTGACCACCACCCACGTGCCGAATACATGGGGCCCCAGCATCCCGGCTGCCACGAGGCTCAGGGCCAGGCGACCGGCCTGATCCACCATCGTCGCAGCGCCAAAGATGGGCAGCTCTCGGCCAAGCGTGGCGAACCCGAGGCGCGCCTCTTCGAGGCGTCGAGGGAGTCGGCGGCTGGTCATCCCGCGGCGCGCAGGAACGTGGCAATCCGTTCAGCCGTTCGCCCGTCTCGAGGCCCCACCGCTTCATCGAGCGCAGCCGCACGGTGCCCAAAGAAGGCGCCTCGCGCCTTCGCTCCCGAGACGGCTTGCAGAGTTGCGGCCAGTGCCCCGGGTGAGTCGACCCAGGGGAGCTCGAGCGTCGCGAGGTCAGTGTCCATGGTTTGGCTGCCTGGCGTGTCCAGCAGCACGGGCGTCCCAGCCGCCAGCGCCTCGAGGGCAACGGTGGAGCGATGCAGGAGCACCGCATCGGCCCAGGCCAGGAGCGGCGCGAGCGGCTCCCGGTGGGCAATCCGAACCCGGGGGTTGCCAGCGGTCGCGACCGTCTCCCGGGTGGCCGTCCAGTCGCCGTCGCCCGGGTGGAGCTTCACGATCACGGCGACATCCTTCTGCGCTCGTGCAAACTCCACCCCGAGTGCTACCAATGCGTCGTTGCGACTTCGTTCCGATGGGCTGAGCGCGATGAGGAGGTTGGCCTTGGATCCCGGCCTGAACCCTTCAGAAATGGTTCGTCGCAGGTGTTCACGATCGGCAGCGACGAGGTCATCGCCGCGTGGGTTGCCGCTCACGATCAGGTGGTCTGTCGGGGTGCCGTGGTCCGTGAACCATCGAGCGGCACCGGGGCTCCAGGCGGCAACCTTGTCCGCGTGGACAGGCACGTAACCCAAGTCAAATTGCGGTAGGCCATGCTGGAGAACGAGTGATCGCGGGCCGCGCTCGCGGGCTACGTCCACCGCCAGCCGGCCGATTCGATGCTGGTCGGATGCGACCACAACCCATTTCGGCTGCAGCCGGCCGATTGCCGCCCGAAGAGCTTCGCGCTCGATGGCCAGCCACGGTGCTCCTCGGACGACGATGGGTTCGATCACACGCAGAGCGTTGGCCGTGACATCGATGCCGCCGAGCACGATCGGCCGTGGCCTCCACTCGATGGCTGACCACGCCCGTCGCACGTCCCGGCTCGCGCCGACCAGGCGTCGGAGACCCAAGCGCATCGGCGTGACGAGCGGGCGGACGATGAGGCCGCGCTCCCGGAACGGCCGAATAGCACCTGGATGAGCCGCCAGGGTGATCGCCCCCTCGGACAGCTGGACCGCAACGCGTAGGGCAGACCCCAACATCGAAGGCGTCGGCGTTTCAACGACGAACATTGCGGTTAGGTCGTGCCCAGATCCCGTCAAGGTCGGGCGTTCGGCATGGGAGCGACTCGGACGAGCCGCGGCGACGATGGTCCCGGCGATCCTCGCGGGCCTATCGAGACCCTGCCGTTTCAGCCTGCCGGCAAGCCCCTGAAGTGCCAGTTCCGATCGGCTGCCCGATGCCTCCAATGCCAGGGGGAGGAGCGCTTGGAACACCTCTATCGCGAGTGCCTCGGCGACCGGGATCCCGTCGAACGCAAGGCGGTCACGTCCATCCTCGTCAATCGCCCACGCCCGTGCCGCCGCTGCCGCCGAATCCCGCGCCCCGGTGAAATGATCTCCCTCGCTACGCACTGACCGCTCTGGTCGCGGGAGCGTCCCGTCCGACCGACAGGACCAGGGCAAGGGCGACGGCAATCAAGAGCCATTCCACCGCCCCCATGCGCACGTGGAAGAGATGCGAGTTGGTGAGGTCAGCGACCGGTATCGACGCAGCCGCCACCAGGATGCCCGTCTCGATCCATGTCCAGCGCCCTCGTCTACGCAGCACGCCAAGAGTGAGGAACCAAGCACTGCCCCCTAGGAGCACGAGGTACGCAAGCAAGGCCGGGACCCCGTACTCCGCGCCGATCTGGAGATAGGAGTTGTGGGCGTCGGCCACGATGTGCGGGGACTTGAGATCGAGCTGGTAGCGGACGTGGTTCCACTGGAACGGACCAACGCCCGTGACCGGGTGTTCGATCGCCATCTGGACCGCCAGCCTCCAGAAGAAGGATCGCGATCGGATGGCCGAATAGGAGGGGAGATCCCCTGGATTCGTGATCCCGGTCACGGCTTCCCCGATCGTGTCCCCCGTGTCGGAGATGAGACTGAGGGTCCGCTGCCCCGCCACGCTGAAGGCCAGCGCCAGCGTGACAGCCAGCCCCACACCCACGATCGTCGCCCCGATACCTCGCAGCGTGGCCGCGTTCGAGCGAACCGGACCGATGATGATGCTCGCGACTCCCGCGAAGATCAGCATAGCCAGGCCCATCCGAGTACCAGTGGCGAGCAGGCCGGCCAGTGCGACCACAGCCAGAGCGGCGGCGATCCAACTCCATCGTCGACCGCGAATATCACGCCAATCCGAATACGCGAGACCGGCGAGGAGGACCGTCACGCTGGCGAGTGCCACGGCAAACCCGTTACGGCCGAAGGTCGTGGCCGTGAACCGCTCGAGGCTTCCGCTGATGGTGGTGTACCCGCCGTTCCCCACCAGGACGACCGTCCCAAGAATGGCGGCGAATCCCAGGCGGCGCCCGTCCCCGATCTCCTTGCGGTGGGTCATCCCAAGGAAGAGCAGGGCCGGGATGCGCCATGCGGTCAGCATGCCTCGGACGACTGCCCCACCTTCCACCCCATTGGTGAGCGCCAAGGCCGCACTTGCAGACATGATCGCGGCGACGAGCAGGCCACCGCCCACGAACCATCTTTGCACGCCGAAGACGCGGCGGCGCTCCAGGATCGCGACCGCCAGGGCCAACATGATGAGGAGGTCCGTCACCGGAACCGCGGGCGCCAGCGGGTTTGCGACGGCATTGGGATCGAGGCGAAACTGCGGGCCGAGGTTGTCGACGTTGCCGGGTAGAGCCAGGAGGGCGAGGAGCAGCGCCGGGAGGCGCCAGACAGGCAGCCGAACGACGACATAGGCCAGTGCCGCCAGGCCAATGAGCCCGGCGACGAGGATCGCGGTGGTCATCCGGAAGCCATCGGAGAGCCGCGCATCAACATCCGCCGCATTGTAGCCGCCGCGGAGCGTTGATTCCGGAGCGCCCCGGCTGCCGCCCGGGGCGCGGGGAGCGGCGGAAGCTTCGACCAGCGACAATTCGGGTCATGCGCATCGCGATCATGGGCACCCGTGGCGTGCCGGCCGCCTACGGCGGCTTCGAGACATTCGCCGAAGAACTCGGGAGCCGGCTGGCTTCCCGAGGGCACGCGGTCACCGTCTACGGCCGCGCCCACGTGGTGCCGGACGGGATGGCCGTGCATCGCGGGATGCGGCTCCGCGTGTTGCCGACCATCCGCCACAAGTACCTGGACACGGTTGTCCACACCGCGCTGAGCGTCCTGGACGGGTTGGTGCGGCGGTTCGATGTCGTGCTGATCTGCAACAACGCCAATGCGCCCTTTGCGCTCGTCCCTCGTCTGGCCGGGGCCAAGGTCGTCCTCAACGTTGACGGCCTGGAGTGGGAACGAGGCAAGTGGAACCGGATTGGGCGCTGGTACTACCAGGCCTGCGCCTGGTTGTCCCCGAAGTTGCCGATCATCCTGGTCTCGGACGCGCACGTCATTGCCCGTTGGTACCGAGAGGTTCACGGCAGCCCCACCATCTACATCCCGTACGGCTGCGATCCGACGCGCGAGGCGCCGGGCGAGACGATCGCACGGCTAGGTCTCGAGGCCTCTCGGTACATCCTGTACGTGTCCCGGCTCGAGCCGGAGAATCACGCAGATACCGTGATCGAGGCCTACCGGATCGCGGGCGGGCTCGAGGGTCTGGGTATCCCGCTCGTAGTGGTCGGAGATGCGCCATATGCGACCGAGTACAAGGCCCGGCTGGAGGCTGCGGCCGCCGTCGTGCCAGGGGTGATGCTGACGGGCTACATCTTCGGCTCAGGCTATGCCGAGCTTCAATCCAACGCCACGCTCTACGTTCAGGCAACCGAGGTCGGGGGCACGCATCCCGCCCTCGTCGAGGCGATGGGTCGCGGTGCGTGCATTGTCGCCAACGACGTCCCCGAGCACCGCGAGGTCCTTTCGGATGCGGGCGCCTACTACGAGCGTAACAACGCGGCTGACCTTGCACGGCAACTGACGGAGTTGGCTGCCGACCCGGTCCGGCGCGCGGAATTCGCGGGTGGCGCCGCTGCCCTTGCACGCACCAGTTTCTCGTGGGATCACGTCACCGATGAATACGAGGGCCTCTTCCGTCGCATCACCAAATGACGGGCAGCCGCCATTGGACGATACCGGCACGTGCACTGACGGAAGCAGCGCTGGTATGGGCGGCGCCCAACTGAACCCTTGCCGTCCTCCATGGGCGGTGCTACGGTGGCGGTCACGGCTGGGTCGCGTCTCGATCGCCGTGGGAGGGAATGGCGTGCACCACCCAAGTCGGACGCCGCGGCTCCGCACATCGTTGCTGGCGGTCATCGGTGCGTTCGTGCTCATCCTGCCAGCCCCTGTTGCCGGTCAGCCCGGCGATGCCGCCGCGCGTATCGCGGCGATCCGGTCGGTCATGGAACGACTTCAGGGAACGCCCGAAGTCCATGGAGACGGGTCAACTCACATCCACGCGGCTGAGCCGCTCTCGGCAAACGATCTCGCCATCCTTGGGATCCGCCACGGATCCGGTCCATGCCTGGGCGTCTTCGAGCTGACGGCGCCGGCCGACCAGCACACCTGCTCTCACGGGCCAGACCCGGGGCCCAGGAGAGCGCCGGCAACCGCCGCCGTGCCGTATAGCGCCGCACCCGCGCCGCAGGGCTGGTCAACCCCTAACAGCGTCCCCTGCTACTCGACCGGCCCGTTTGTCCAGGTGCTGTGGATCTATCCTGAAGGATCGCCGAACCGGCTGTCCACCTACGCCGAGTACGTCCGCCGGACGATCGGAGTGGTGGACAAGATGTTCTCGGTCTCGGCATCGGCCGTGACCGCCTCCAATGGCCAACCCGCCATCCGTCACGTCAAATGGGCCCACAACGCTTCGTGCGTGCCGTCCATCGTCGCCGCATCGGTCAAGGCCGGCAACTTTGGGGACATTTCAGCTCAGAAGAGCGAACTCGCGTCGAAAGGGACCATCAACAGCTCAACCAAGTACTTGGCCTTTCTGGATGTCGGCAACTCACCCGAATACTGCGGCGGTGGGCTCGGCGAGCTGTACTCCAGCACCTCAACGTCTCAGACCAACCCCAGCAACCAGGGAGGAACCTGGGGTCAGGTCTACGGTTGTTACTCCGCTGATCCTGAAGTTTCGACGGCGCCGGCGCACGAACTCATGCACACCCTGGGTGCGGTCAGCTACATCGCGCCGCACGCCACGGGCGGCCACTGCTGGGACGACGAGGCGGAGGCCTATGTCGGCAACGACATCATGTGCTATGCGGACGGTTACAGCGGCGCGTTCATTCGCCCATCCAGCTGCCCGATCACAACGCCCGAGACGTTCGACTGCAAGAAGGACGACTACTTCAACCCGAATCCCGCACCCGGAAACTACCTCGCCACCCACTGGAACACGGCCTCCAACAAGTTCCTCTCCGCCGTGGCGCCGCCTGCGTCCTGGACGTTCTCCCTGCCGTCGGCGAGCCTTCAGGGCGCCGGCTCCTTCATCGGCGGTGAGACGGCCACCATCACCGCGTCGACCTCGACGCCTGCCGGTCGGACGATTACCCGGGTCGAGTTCTCGATCGGAGGAACGGTCTACGACACGGACTACAGCGCGCCCTACTCCACAGATCTCTACACCTTCGACTACACGAATCTCGCCAACATCAAGGTCACCGCGACGCCCTACGACGATATCAACTACCCAGGGTATGCCTCGACCGCCACCTACATCGTGGCCAACCCCCAAGTCCATCTCGACTGGCCGACCGCGTTCACACTGACCTCGCCGATCGTCAACTGGACGGCGCGGGCGCATGCCTTTGGCGATCGCACGGTGACCTCGGTGCGGCTTACCGATGGATACGGCACCCCGCTTGGCCCGCCGGACACCACGGCGCCATACGGCGGATCCGTTGATCTATCGGCATTGGTGTACCCATACAACGAGTTGACCCAAGTGTCGCTCGGCCTGGAAGTCATTGACTCGGCGGGCGTCCACCGGAGCACGAACCCGATCGATGCCTATCTCGCCACCTCGACAATCGCCCTGCCGTACAGCACCAGTAACGGGTATCCGACCCAGCTCGCGAGCGGTTCGCAGAAGCTTGTCGCCATCGTCAACAAGACCCAGACCCCGGCGGTCGCAAAGGTCGCGTTCTACGTCAATTCAACCTTGGTCGGCGAGGACACGACCGCGCCGTATTCGGTCCCGTGGACCGCTCCCGCCGGCGTCAGCAAGACCGTATTCGCTCGACTCATCGACAGCGCGGGGTATTCGCGCGATTCTGAGACAACGTACGTCCAGGTCTCGACGACCGGCCTCGGCGGGACGATCACTGCCCCTGCGAGCGGCGCCTCGATCTCGGGCGCCAGCGTTCCCGTGTCGGTCACCCCGACGGTCCCGGCCGGCTGGACGGTCTCCGACGTCGGGGTGCAGGTTGGGGCTGGCTACACCTATGGTTCCATGTCGCCGGTCGATTCGGGCAACCCCAACGGCGTGTGGTCCGGGACTTTGGACGCGACGTACGCGAATCAAGGATCCAACCAGTTGATGGCAACAGTTTCCGCCTATGACGCCACATATCAATACGGGACGGTGACCGGGGTCCCGGTCTCTGTCACCATCGCCAACCCGGTCCCAACCGTGACCATCACGGGACCGGCGAACGGCGCCACGATCAAGACGACCGTCAACCTCAGCGCCACGGTGAGCGGCGGCACGCCGGACTACGTCTCGTTCCGGGTCGGCGGCCACGATATCGACTACGACTACACGGCTCCGTTCTCGATCCCGTGGGACACCATGACCGGCTCCGATGGCATCGTCCGGGTGAACGCAATTGCGTCGGGCAGTTGGGGCGACGTGATGTCCGCCCCGCGCTTCTACAGCATCCGAAACCTGTATGCGTGGATGGGGGCGCCGGTGCCGAACCAGGTGATCTCGGGCAAGTTCCTGATCAAGGGCGGCGGCCGCTGCGACTCCGACTGCGCACTCGAGACGGCCACGTTCTGGTTCGACGGGGTGGCCGTCAACTACGATCGCGCTGCGCCGTACCAGTTCTTGCTGGACACGACGAAGTATGCCAACGGTCCCCATACCTACGCGATCACGATCACCACGAATGACTACCGTGCTGTCTCGTCCGCGATCTATCCGGTGACGGTTCAGAACTAGCGGCCCGACCCTGTCCCGCGACACGTATCCGTCGACCGGGGCCGCCGACGTCACGGATCGCTTGCCGCCTGGATTGGTATCACGCGAGCAATCGAGCGAATCTGGCGGCGCATACTTCGCCGGAGGCCGAGAGCTGCGTCGACAAGCCGACGATCGAGTTGTCTCCACTGCGCACGCCCGGCTCACGAGCTGGAGGCTGTGTCCGAAATGACCACCGCGTTCTCGGAACTTGATCCCGTCTCGATCCCGTCAGACGCAACGCTTGCCGCACCAGTACCCCGAAGCCGCCGCGCCCTGCTGGCCGGAGCCCTTGGCGGCCTGGCCGGACTCATCGGGGCGAAGCTCGGTGGCCCGGACGCCGCTGCGGCCTCTGCCGGCTCAGCGCTCTATCTGGGCCAGGCCAACGACAGCGGCACGGCCCAGACGACCCTGACCAATGCCGGCCTTGGAGCCGCCTTCACCCTCAAGAGCTCCAACCCATCAACCGGTGCCACCGGCATTTTCGGCTGGACCAGCCAGACGGGGACCAATGCCACCCGCGGCGTCTACGGCAAGGCCGATGGAGCCAACAGCGACGGCATCCAGGGTCGCCACTCCGGCCCCGCCGGCAGCGGTGCCGCGGTTCGGGCCATCGGTGGCAACAACGATGGCGTCGTGGCGACTTCGGACGTTGGGTCCGGAGTGAAAGGCACCTCCTATGGCATCGGAGTCTATGGGGAGGGGGAAAACTACGGAAAGGGCGTAGTAGGTAGTTCGACGAATGGAACTGGCGTCCTCTGCACCACCAACGGTGCGACCAGGAGTAATGCTGCTCTCCAGGCCGTCAATTCCAACACCACCGACGGCATGGCCGCCTACCTGCACAACGACAGTGGATTTGCCACGGTAGATGTCCGGAACAACGGCGCTGGCCAGGTGCTGTGGCTCGTGAACGGTGGGACGGACACGGCCGGGACAGGTGGCGGCGATTTCATCAACTGCCGAAACAAGGCCGAAACGGACGTCCAGTTCCGGGTTGCCACCGACGGCACGGCCTACAGCGATACCTCCTTCAACGGCGGCGGCGCCGACTTTGCCGAGTTGCTGCCTGCGACCGGCAGCGTCGCTCCTGGTGACGTCCTTGCCATCGGTCTCGACGGGCGCCTCGTCCGGACCGCGACCGCACGCTCACGAACGGTCGTCGGCGTCTATTCGACGAAACCCGGTTTCGTGGCCGGCGCCTCGATCGCGGGAGATGATTCGTCCGGCAAGGTCCCGCTCGCCGTCGTTGGGGTCGTGCCCGTGAAGGCATCAGCCGAGAATGGTCCGATCGCCCCCGGCGACCGTCTCGTGAGCGCCAGCGAGCCCGGCCATGCCATGCGCTCGGACGACGCTCCCGAGGTCGGCTCCGTGATCGGCAAGGCAATAGGCGGTCTCGCCGCCGGGCGCGGCGAGATCTCGATGCTGGTCATGCTCCAGTAGGGGGTTGGGCGATCGGGAATGTTCTGGCAAAGTGGGCGTACCCGGCCCTGAACCCCTACCCCACCTGTACCCCGAAGACGCCCAGCGCTCCAACGCTCAGCAGCACTAGGTCCAGGGCGATCACCAACCCGACTGCGCCCCAGGCCAGGACGTTGGCAATCCGGCCGTTCCGGTGGCGGCCCATGATGCGATCGTCGTTGACGAGCAGGACCATGAAGATCAGCACGATCGGCAGCAGCAATCCCTGGAGGTACTGTGAGGCGACGATCAGCGGCAGCAGGTCCAGACCCGGGATCAGGACCACGAGCGCGCCGATCCCGAGGACGAAGGTGTAGATGCTGAAGAAGGGCCGAGCGTCCTCGAACCGCTTGTCCACGCCCGACTCCCAGCCGAACGCCTCGCAGATCACGAACGCCGTCGAGATCGGCATGATCGTGGCCGCCAGCACTGACG
>JBDTQY010000238.1:0-10875 GCA_039931955.1 Chloroflexota bacterium | reverse complement strand
AGGTCTTCAGCGGAACGCTCCGGCCGGGCGGCTGACCTGACTCGAGGAAGGCCCCTATGAGTTCATCGGCTGCCGGGCCGCGCATCCTGGCCATCATGGGATCGGGTGAGACCGCGCCCACGATGGCTCGAGTGCATCGAGCCCTGTTTGACCGACTGTCCGCAGGCGGTCGGGACATACCCGCCACGATCGTGGATACCCCCTATGGGTTCCAGGAGAACGCCGACAGCCTGAGTGCCCGCACGC
Organism: Chloroflexota bacterium; assembly: GCA_039931955.1. Classification (GTDB taxonomy): domain Bacteria; phylum Chloroflexota; class Limnocylindria; order Limnocylindrales; family CSP1-4; genus UBA5189. Next base: position 10,629 of record JBDTQY010000238.1, on the reverse strand, counting down.
TGGAGTTCTTCTCCGGCAGCGTTGGTCGCCAGGTGACCGTCGCCACCTATCCCAGCCAGGACGTGGATGAGGTCACGCTGGCAACCGCGGTCGGCCGGATCCGGGAATCGCGGTTCGTCATGGCCGGCCCCGGCAGCCCCAGTTACGCACTCCGCCAGTGGACGGGCGGCCCCATCCCAGACGCGCTGGCCAGCAAGTTGACCGGCGGTGGGGTCCTGACGATGGCCAGCGCAGCGGCGTTGACCCTGGGCGTGGTCACGATTCCGGTCTACGAGATCTACAAGGTCGGCGAGGACCCCCGCTGGCTGGAGGGCCTCGACCTGCTTGGGCCGGCCACTGGCCTCCGGGCCGCCGTCGTGCCCCATTACGACAATGCCGAAGGCGGCAATCACGACACGCGCTTCTGCTACATCGGCGAGCGGCGCCTCCAGGTCCTGGAGAAGGCCCTGCCCGATGGAGCGTTCATTCTCGGCGTGGACAGCCACACCGCCCTGGTGCTCGACCTCCAATCGGGGCACGCGTCGGTGGCGGGTCTGGGCGGCGTCACGGTCCGCGTGCGCGGGGAGAGTCGATTCTTTCCGACGGGGACCGAGTTGCCGATCCATCAGCTCGGAGAGGCCGCAGCCAACCTCGAGTCAGGCGCACGGGCCGTCGTCGGGCCGGAGGAGCGGTTCGGCGACCGCGAGCGCGGCCCGGCAGCGCAGCACGGCGCCCGCGAACATGGCGAGTCGTCGGCGGAAGCGCCAAGGGAGGCGCTCCCGGATTCCGTGAGTCGGTGCGAAGGCGACTTTCGGGCCGCACTGGCTGGTGGTGACATCCGCGCCGCCGTGGCTGTCCTGCTCGAATTCGATGACGCCATTGCGGGTCGAGTCCGTGCCGGCGAGGATAGCCCCGACCTCGACAACGCGAGCGCCACCTATCGATCACTCATCGCACGGCTGGGCGAGACGGCGGAACTCGGCGCCAGGGACCCGCGAAGTGCGATCGACCCCTTCGTTACGGCGCTGCTGGAGCTGCGGGCGCACGCCCGGACTGCAGGCGACTGGGCAACGGCCGATTTCGTCCGTGACCGACTCGTGGCAGCCGGCGTCGAGGTTCGTGACGAAACCGGCGCCACATCCTGGACCCTGGGACCGCAGCCGATCCCCAAGGGTTCCACGCCACCGGTCGCTGGCCAGTAGTTCCGCGTCGGATTCCAGCGTGCTATTCGCCGCTGGCCCTGGCGGGCGCCGTCATCCACTGGCCGTCCTTCCGGGCAAGCAGGCAGAGACCCGTGCGTTCGCCGGCACTCCAATCATCGACCGTCGGAACGACGGCGAAGGTCTCGTACCGCGAGGCGGATTCCAGCGCGCCGACATACGGCTCGAACCCCGCCTCGCAGGCGACCTGGACGGCCGCCAGCTGGTTCTCATACGCGCCCGCGGGTGTCGTCAGCGGGATCACGGCCAGCACCTCGTGACCGTGCGAGCTGCTGCACGGGGCGTACTCGGCGGCGCCCGCCAGGACCAGGGGCCCAACGTCGCTCGGCCCACCGATCGGACGCGCCCCGGCTTGGGTGTCGTTGACCGCACCCGTTCGCGCGAAGAGGCACTCGCCGACGAAGAGATCCGTCGGCCGCGTGGGCCGCTGTGGCGAGACGAACTGGGCCACGTACCCCGCACCCAGGACGAGGACCGCGATCGCCGCGACGGGATGGGAGCGGAACCAGCCCACGACGTCGCCAAGTTGCTCACGGAGCGATGCGCGACGATAGCGATCGATCTCTGGCATTGCGCTAAGCCGGGCCGGGCGATCCCAAAAGGGGACCCGGCCCGATGCTCGCTCTGACGCTCCCGATCAGCCGCGTTCGAGATAGCGCTCGCGGTCCCAGTCGTGCACGACCGAGTCGTACAGCTCCTGCTCCACGCGCGCCGCGTTGAGGTAGTGATCAACGACGTCCTGACCAAAGATCTCCACGGCCGCTTCGGACCGCTCCAGGGCCTGGATCGCTTCCCAAAGGGCGCGAGGCATGCGCTCGACGCCGGTCGCGATGTAGCCGTTGCCCTTGAACTCGGGCGTCAACTCGATCCCGTGCTCCATGGCGTACAGGCCCGCACCGATCATGGCCGCGTACGTGAGGTAGGCGTTCATGTCTCCGCCGGGGAAGCGGTTCTCGACGTGGAGGCTCGCGCCGTTGCCAACCAGCCGGAAGCCGGTGGTTCGGTTGTCGCGGCCCCAGACCACGTTGACGGGCGCCCAGGACAGCGAGGCGTACCGCTTGTAGCTGTTGATGAACGGGGCGATGAAGGGGGCCAGTTCCCGGGAGAACTTCATCATGCCGGCCACGAACTGGCTGAACGGGTGGCTGATCCCGTAGGGCAGCCCATCCGCCTCGTTGTGCGTGAGCGGCTTCTCGCCGTCGGCGTCCCATATGCTCATGTGGAGATGCCCGGACGAGCCGGTCCAGGTGTGATCCGGCTTGGCCATGAAGGTGATGCCCCAGCCGTTGAGGTAGGCGATCTCCTTCGCCCCGTGCTTGAAGAGGACGCTCCGGTCGGCCGACTCGAGGACGTGGTCATAGCGGATGTTGACCTCGTGCTGGCCCGGAGCCGCCTCCCCCTTGGAGAACTCGATCGGGATCCGCGCCGCCGTCATCTGGTTGCGCAGGAGGCGATGGAGGGGCTCTGCCTTTGTCGCCTGGAGCAGGTGGTAGTCCTCGTTGTAGTTGCCGAAGCGCTTCGGGGTGGCGTAGCCGTTCTCGGCGATCGTGTCCCAGGAATCCTTGAGGACGTAGTACTCGAATTCAGAACCGGCTTTGACCGTGATGCCGGCCTTTGCCGCCCGTTCCACCTGGCGCTTGAGGATGGTCCGCGGGGACACCGGGATCTCCGCGTGCGACTCCTCATCCACCGTGTCGGACAGGACCAGGGCGGTCTTCTCCAGCCACGGCAGGACCCGGAGGGAGTCCCAGACGGGTGAGGCGATCCAGTCGCCGTAGCCGGTCTCCCAGTTCATCAACGCGAACCCCTCGGGCGTGTTCATCTCCATGTCCGTACCCAGCAGATACGTGCAGAAGTGGGCGCCGTGGTCGATGACGCCGTTCAGAAAGGCCTCGCCCTGGACGCGCTTGCCCACGAGCCGGCCCTGCATGTCCGTCAGGGCGACGATGATCGTGTCGATCTGGCCGTCCCGGACCATCTGCTCCAGCTCGACCAGGCGCGGGTGCTTGTCGTGATGTCCGTCGCTGCTCATCGAATTCTTCTCTCCAGGACGCCGGTTGGGGGAATCATGAGGGCCGGCCGGCGGTGCCGGCCGGCCCTCGAGTTGCCGAGTATTGGATCGCCTAGGTGACGATGGTCTCTGCGGCGTGCTCGAACTCGCGTTCGATCTCCGTCAGTGTGTCGTCCGCACCCATGATCCGCGGACCCTGGAACTTGTTCTTGGCGTAGGCGAAGTAGTAGACCGCGAGCAGGACCAGCACGATCAACATGAAGGTGATCGAAATGTTGCCCGATGTCGGGAAGCTGAACAGGATCATCAGGACGATGACCCAGAACAGCGCGATCATCGCGATCGGGCGCGAGAAGCGCCCGAGGCTCCAGACGCGATGGCTGATCCATTCCTTGGTCGTGAGACCGAGGTAGATCGTGATCCCGTACGCGGCGTACAGGAAGATCGTGCTGATGGCCGTGACGATGACGATGGCCGTGCCGCCGCCGGCGAGGAAGGCCACGATCGTCAGGATGAACGCACCGACGACCATCGCGGCGAGCGCGTTGGCCGGCGTCCGGTACTTGTGGGAGACCTTCTTCAGCCAGCCGGAGCCGGGCATGCCATCGTCGCGGGCGAAGGCGTAGAGCATCCGTCCGGCCGAGGCGACCGAGGACAGACCGCAGAAGCTCATGGCGATGGCGATGCCGCCACCGAAGATGCCCGCCAGCCCGCTCGGGAGGTTCTGCTGGAGGATGTAGTTCACGGCGGCGTTGTCGCCGAAGTAGTACTGACTCTTGAGGGCCGCATCATCCGCCTGCCCAAAGAGTGGCGTCAGGTCCGGCAGGTGAAGTGTCAGGGCCAGCAGGAAGATGAATCCGACGACCGCCGACACGGCGACCGACAGGAACAGGCCCCAGGCGCTGGCGACGCGCGCCCCAACGGTTTCCTCGGCCACGTGCGCCGAGGCGTCGTAGCCCGTGTACGTCCAGTTGGCGAGCAAGAGCGAGAAGAAGAACGCGAGGAAGACGGGGTACGTCGTCGCGTCTCCAAACTTGAAGCTGAACCACGGCGAATCGCCGGGCGGGAAGGTGATGTCCCAGCCTCCGAGAAGGGCGGTGTCCTGGGGCTGGATGGCGAACAGGGTCAAGTGTGCGTCCGTCGCAGTGTCCTTCGTACCCAGCAGGAAGAGGGAGCCGGCGATGAGGACGACGAAGGCGATGTGCCACCACACGCTGACCTGGTTGAGAATGGCGACGATCCGGATGCCGACCACGTTGAGGATCAGCTGTCCGAGCATCAGGACGGCCATGGTGAGTAGCTGGCCCGAGATCAGCAGCGTGTCGCCGACCTTCAGGACCTCAGTCGTGTTCTGGAAAGCGTTGTTGGTCAGCGGGCTGATGATCGTCTGGTTGAGGAAGAACGCCGCGGCAAAGTTGATGCCGGAGACGATGGCGAACTGGCCGATCAGGTTGAACCACGCGGTCCACCAGCCCCAGTTCTTGTTCTTCATCTTGGATGCCCAGTAGTAGAGACCGCCGGCCGTGGGGTAGGCCGACGCGATCTCGGACATCGAGGCGGCAATCGTGAGGACGAAGACGGTGACGAGCGGCCAGCCGATGAGGACGGCCGCGGTGCCCGCCCAGGCGAGACCGTAGTCGTACAGGATGACCGCGCCGGTCAGGATCGAGATGATCGAGAAGCTGATTGCGAAGTTGCTGAACCCGCCCATCGTGCGGAACAGCTCCTGCGCGTACCCGAGCTGATGGAGTTCGTGGATGTCCTGCTTGATGACATCCTCGCGGGATCGACCTTGCATGGGACCTCCTCCAAGTGGCCGATCCGGCCGTGTGCCGAAGTCGGCCGTCCTCTCCTGGTTCGGATCGGGCGTTTCGGGTCATTGGGCGACCTGGACGCGCAGCGACAGCGAACGTGGCGCGACTATACGCGCGCACAGGTCGGGTTTGGAGGTGTTTTTCGCACATTCAGGCAAAGGGCCGGAACTGGAGGTAGGTCGCCCGGCCCCGGGGCCAGGGGCACATCGCTGCAGGCCGGATGCTCGGCGCCCTGGTTTGGGAGCCCTGCGCGGGACCCGCTGTCGGAGGCCGCAGCCTCAGTAGAGCATCGTCGTTCCGTCCGGAAAGGCGAAATCAAAGACGCCCGGGGGCAGGGCCGCGTCAGCCTCCAGGGAGGTCACGACGGCCTCGCGGGTGATCTGGCCAGCCATCGATTCGGTCAGGCGCGTGATAATCCCGTCCGCTCGGTCAACGGCGATCTGGATGTGAAAGTCCGGGCGATCGGCGACTCGCTCGACCGTGCGCGGATGGGAACACTCCACGACGATCGCCTCGCGCCCGGCCACGACATCCGTGCCCGAAATCCAGACGCGGCCAGTGGACAGGACGTTCTGGCAGTAGCCGGCCGGGTGGACGAACAACTCGGGCAGCGTCTCGAGTGGCAGCGGCGTGACCGGCTCGTAGACCCGCGAACTGCCCGGCAGATCGGAGCCAAGGCCCCGTGGGCGATTGCGGACGGGACGCTCCGTCCCGAGCTGATGCCGTCCCGAATAGGTTCGGATGACGTCGCCGTCACTCACCCAGAGCTCGAAATTGCCACTCGTGGAGCCATCGGCAGCGGTCGTGATCACGCGCGCATGGCCCGGGTGTTGGACCGCCACGTCCATCGACACGGCCTCTTCGCCGCGCGTCGCAAACGTCCGCTCGTCGAGTCGCATCCGGAGCGTCTGAAATCGAAGTTCCGCGTCGCGCATGAATTCGAACAACTCAGGCACGGTCGGCAGGTCCGCTGACAGTGCCACGATCGCAGGCACTCGCCGGTCGGCGCCGGCGGGTACGAGGGCTGCGCGGTCCCAGAGGCGAGTCGTCATCGTCGGGATTGTAGCGGCCCCATTCCGCATCGACATCGACGCCCGGCACATCGGTCGACCGCGAATCCACATGCCTCCCGTAGACTCGCAACGTGGAGATCGAAGCCGGTCACTTTCGTCAGGTCATGGGTCGCTTCGCGACCGGCGTGTCCGTGGTCACGACCATTTCGGAGGATCGCCCCGCCGGGATCACGGTGAACGCGCTGTCATCGGTGTCACTCGATCCGCCCCTGATCATGGTGGCGCTCGATCGGCGACGCTTCATCACCCCGATGGTGCGAGCGTACGGGCGATACGCCGTCAACATCCTGGCCGCCAGCCAGCAGGCATTGTCCGACTGTTTCGCGCACGCGGCGGTCAAGCCGGGTCGAGAGGATTTCTGCGGTGCCTCCTGGACGCCCGGTCCGACGGGCCTACCGCTCATCGACGGCGCCATTGCGACCCTGGAGTGCACCGTCGTCGAGACCTTCTCCGCCGGCGACCACGACCTTTTCATCGGACAGGTCGATTCGATGACCGCCTCCCAGGACGAGCCCTTGCCGCTCGGACCCCTCATCTACTTCCGCCGCGGATACCTGCAGATCGAACAAGCGGCGATCGCGCCCGTCGAGGGAAAGCCGGAGGGCTGAGCATGCCGTCGGTTCGCGCCAACGGGCTGGAGATTGGCTATGACGTCATGGGCGCCGGGCCGCCGGTCGTGATGCTCCACGGTGCGACGTCCGTGGGCTCGGCGGATTTCGCCGCCCAGGTGCCGCTGTTCTCGCGGGCCTTCCTCCTGCACCTGCCCGATGCACGAGGGCATGGCCGAACGCGTTGGGACGTCGCACAAGGCTTCCGGTACGACTGGTTGGTGGATGACCTCGCTGCGTTCGTCGACGCCCTCGGGCTCCGGACCTTCCACCTGCTGGGGTTCTCGATGGGTGCGATGACCGCCCTCATGTTCGCGTCGCGTCACCCTGAACGAATCCGGACGCTCGCTGTCATCGGGATCACCACCCAGCGCGAGCCTCGGCGGAGCGTCGTGCGCAGCCTCATGAACCCACCGAAGATCGAGGCAACGGACCCGGCCTGGGCGGCGACGCTGTCGCGCCGCCACGACGAGGGCCAGGGCGTTGGCGGGTGGCAGCGGCTCCTGCCCGCGATTGCCGCCGATGTCGAGGCGCAGCCGCTCCTGGGGCCAGCGGACCTCCACCGGATCGCCGCGCCGACACTGGTCGCGGTCGGGGATCGCGACCCATTCGTCCCGGTGGATCATGCCTGGGGCCTGTCGCGCCAGATCCCCGGCGGTCGCCTGTTCGTGGCACCGGATTGTTCGCACGAGGTGACGGTCAAGCGACCGGGACTCTTCAACGAAGCCCTCACCGGCTTCTACCGCTCCACCGCGGCCGAGGCCGCTGAGCGAGCGAGGATCGGTGGATCGACGGACACGGAAGCGGACGGAGGCGACGGATGACAACCCTGCTGGTGCTCTATCGGCGACCCGAGGGCGGAGAAGGGGCCCTGGAAACCTTTGAGCGGCGGTATCGGGACGAGCACCTGCCATTGGTGGCCGAGACGCCGGGGCTCCGCGCGACGCGGATCTGGCGGATCAGCGAGGCGCTCGGGAGCGAAACGGACCTGGTCCTGGCTGCCGCGATGGACTTCGACGATCGGGATGCACTCGATGCGGGACTCCGCTCTGATCCCATGCGCGCGGCTGGACGCGCCCTTCGCGACATCGCACCTGGCCTGGCAACCTTTCTTGTCGTCGAGGACGCCCCGGACCTCCTGGCGCGCGCTTGACGGCGGATGGATCGGCACGGGGCTTCTCGCACGGTGGATACTGTCCTGACACAGGACAGGGGTAGACAGTGAGCGACACAGAAGCCGCGCCGCCGAACATCCGAGTCGAACTTCCGGCTCCGGGATCCGACGGGCCGGTCGACGGCGTGGCGCTCGTCACGCTGGATCGACCCAAGGTTCTCAATGCCCTGAACTTCGCCCTCATCGCGGAGTTGACTGACGCCCTTGAGTCGCTGGATCGAAACCCTGCCTGCCGCGCGGTCGTGATCACCGGGGCCGGGGATCGAGCGTTTGCGGCGGGTGCAGACATTCGCGAACTGGCCGGCCAGACCCCGGCATCGCTGGTCTCCGATGACCATTTCCACCGCTGGGAGCGGATCAAGCGGATTCGGAAACCCCTCATCGCGGCTGTCCGCGGGTTCGCGCTCGGTGGCGGCTGCGAGCTGGCGATGACCTGCGACCTGATCGTTGCCGGCGAAGACGCACAGTTTGGGCAACCGGAGATCCGCCTGGGGGTGATCCCGGGCGCGGGAGGCACACAGCGCCTGACCCGGGCGATCGGCAAGGCGAAGGCCATGGAGATGGTCCTGACTGCCCGGCCCATGGGCGCACGAGAGGCGGAGGCTCACGGGTTGGTGACGCGCGTGGTCGCGCCGGAGGACGTGGTCGCGACCGCTTTGGAGATCGGGGCGGCGATTGCCGCGATGCCTCCGCTCGCCATCCTTGCCGCCAAGGAAGCCGTCAATCGGGCGGAGGAGCTCCCGCTCGAGGCCGGACTCGAATTCGAGCGCCGCAACTTCTACGGGCTGTTCGCCAGCGAGGACCAGAAGGAAGGGATGGCCGCATTCACCGAGAAGCGCCCCGCGGCGTGGAAGGGTCGCTGAAGGAGCACGAGATGTCGTGGGATCCGGAACTTGGAGACGAGCCACCGCCGGCAATCCGGGACCGGGCGCCCGACATCCTGACGCCTATCGATCCTGACGCCCCTATCAGCGGCCACCATGTCCCGAGTGAGAAGGCTCCGGGGCCGTCCCAGGCCCCTGAGCACGACTGGCTGGCCGCCGAGCCGATCCTCCTCCCGGTGCTTCTTCCCGTGGGAACGAGCGGCATCAGCCTCGACTCCCTCGATCCCGCCCGCGTAGCCAGTGAAGGCATGAAGTCCCACGCACAACCGGTCCTGGACGAGGGGCCGTCAGGTCTGGGGGTGGGCTACGTCCTACGCGCCGGAGCCTTTGACGTCCATGTCAACGCCGAGCACCTGCTTGCCTGGGGGGCCACGCCCGACGAACTTCGGACGACCGCCATGGCGAACCTCGCCCGCTGGTCGGAATCGGCCGAGTGGACCGAGGAGGTCTCCGGTACCCGTCGCCTGCTCTCCTCGGCCTCGGGCACGGGCGATGATGCCGCGCGGGTCCTCCTGCCGGCCGTCCTTCAGCACCTCGCCGCGACGCTCGGCCCCGAGGGCCGCGTCCTCGTTGGCCTCCCGGACAAGGATCTGCTCGTGGCGGCCCCGCTGAAGGCCGACGACGAGGAATTCGGCGCGCTGTTCGCGGACTTCGTTCGTGGCCACGCCGAGGGGTCCGATCAACCGCTCGACGGTCGCGTCCACGAGCTCCAGGGCGGGGTCCTGCGACCGTTCGAGGGATGACCACGGAAACCGGGCCGGAGGTACTCGTTCAGCGCATCGGCGCGGTCGCGACCATCATCCTCAATCGCCCCGCGGCCCTCAATGCCCTGACCGTCCCGATGAAGGAGCGCCTGCTGGCCGATCTTGAGGATCTGGCGGGGGATCAGTCGGTCAGGGCGATCGTGCTCACTGGTGCCGGCCGCGCATTCTGCGCAGGACAGGATCTCCGCGAGCGCCTTGAGCCCGGCGCCCCGTCGCTTGGTGAAGAGCTCAGGCTCCGTTACAACCCCATCGTGCGGGCCATCCGCGCCGCGCCGCAGCCGGTCATCGCCGCCGTGAACGGCGTCGCAGCGGGAGCCGGTGCCTCGCTCGCCTTCGCCTGTGACCTCCGGATCGCGGCCGACACGGCCACCTTCGTCCTTGCCTTCGGCCGAATCGGGCTCATCCCGGACAGCGGGGCGACATGGACGCTGCCACGACTGGTGGGTGCCGGGCGCGCCGCTGACATCGCGCTTCTCGGAGATCCGGTGAGCGCGGAGGAGGCACTCCGGATCGGGCTTGTCTCCAGGCTGGTGCCGGGGCCGTCCCTCCCCGGAGCCGCCGCCGAACTGGCTGAGCGGATCGCGGCGCTGGCGCCTGGGGCTGTCACGCGAACCAAGCGCGCATTGGCCGCGGCCTTTGAGCGCGACCTTGACGTGGCCCTGGATGCCGAGGCGGTCAGCCAGGACGAGGCGGGTGCCCACCCGGACCACGCCGAGGGTTTGGCGGCGTTCATCCAGAAGCGGCCACCCCGGTTCGGCGGCGGCGGGACCTGAGGCAGGTCCAGGGCTCGGGGGCCCGAGCAGCCGCCTGGCCTCGAGCTACCAGCAATCTGCCGGTTCCAGCGGCGTCCGACTCCCTTGACAGCCGGGGGTAAGCCCGTCAGGCTGGTCCCTAACGATCGTTCGTTTGGGAGATGCGTCCCGTATCATGGTTGAACTGACCCGCCGGCGCGCCATCGAGGATGTCGCCTCCGAGCTCTTCCGCGAGCACGGCTACGCGGCGACCAGCGTCCGCGACATCGCCCGCGCCGTCGACATCCAGGGCGCCAGCCTGTATGCGCACGTCACCTCGAAGGAAGACGTCCTGTGGGCCATCGTGGATC
>JBDTQY010000237.1:0-6370 GCA_039931955.1 Chloroflexota bacterium | reverse complement strand
GGCTCGACCCGAGCGCGTGGCGGCATCCGCATTGACGCCGGCCCTGAGATCGGGAGCCACCACGAGCGGTCCGGCGTCGAGGAGGATCGCAACGCCGGCCTTCCGAGCCACGCGGACCGCGAAGGCGAAGTCGAGCAACGCGCGATCAGGATCGACGCCGGTCACCACGATATCCGCCATCGGGTCGAGGTCGAGGATGTCGGCTCGCTCCAGGGCGGCCACGATCGCGCCTTCCGGCCCCGCAAGAGCCGATGGGGCGATCGTCAGTCGGACGTAGGCACCACGTGCGGCGGCCGCATTGTCGAGCACCTGCCGCAGTCGGGCGAGTCCGCGCTGGCTACCCGTCGGAATGGGTTCGTCGGTGGCCTGGAGGTCGCGGGCACGCCAGGCGGTGTCCTGGCCCAGTAACTCGAGACGGGCAGCCAGTTCGCGGATCACCGGAACCTCCACGCGGAGCACGTCGACGTCACCCTCGACCAGGGCCGCTGCGAGATCCTCGGCCGCGTCGATCGATGTCTCGCGCAGGGTCGTTCCGATCCACGGCCGGTCGCGATCCCGCAGGACGCCAAGGAGCTCCTGCCGTGCAACCCGGTTGGCGATGATCTCGTCCACCGCGCCATCCACCAGGGTGGACAGATGCCCGGTCGCGGCGGCCAACGACTCGGGCGCCTCGAGAAGCTTTGCCTCGAGCGCCAGGTCGATCGTCCCGGCGGCCACGTCAAGGGCCAGGGCCTGCGGCGTCGTCTCGTACTGGAGGAGGGCAGCTGCAAACGGCAGCGCGATCCCGACCGCCAGCCGATCCGGTCGGCCGTCGACGAAACGGTCCACGACTTCAGCGGCTAGCGGGCGGCCCTCTCGATCCAGGCCCCCAACCCCGAGGAGGCGGAGGATGGCCCGTTCCCGGCCGAGCGTCGTCGTACGCGCCGCTCCCAGGGCCATCCGACCGGCCAGCACGCCGGCAGCGTCCAGTAGCTGCTCGCGCTCCGAACGTAGATCCCCCGGGCGGAGTGACGGCGCCATGGCCCCAGCATACGGGCCGCGTGGACTCGTTACCGGTCCGCTCGCCCCAACGGCCCCTCGCGCGCCGGGTTGCCGATCCAGACATGACCGTCCGCGAACCGCTCGGCTTTCCAGATCGGCGCCCGAGCCTTCGTCTCGTCGATCGCATACGACGCCGCCGCGAACGCATCCGCCCGGTGGGGTGCGCAGGCGACGATGGCGATCGATGCCTCCCCGAGAGGAACTTCGCCCGTCCGATGCACGATCGCCAGCCGCCGAACACCGAACCGCGCCACGATTTCATCGGCGATCGTGGCCATCACCTCGAGGGCCATGGGCTCCAGGGCCTCGTATTCGAGCGCCTCGACGTCCCGGCCCTCGTACCGTGCCGCCTCTGCCTCCTGGCCGGGTGCCGGGGTGCCCGGCGTGGCCCGCGTGATCCCCAGGAAGCCCACCACGGCCCCATCGGCCGGCGTGGCCAGGCGGGCGGCAAGCTGGGTCAGCAGTCCGGGTTCGAAGGGATCGTGGCGTAACTCGAGAATCCGCCGATGGACATCCGGCGCACCTCCGGTTCCGGCCGCGTCGGGGGCGCCGGGAGCTTCGGGCCCGTCGGGGGCCCCAGGGGCGCCCGCGCCGCCACTGACCGGCGGGATCATCGCGACCTCGTCGCCGTCGGCGAGCGGTTCATCTGCGCCGGCATAGGCGCCATTCCGGGCGAAGCGCACCGATGAACGGCCCGGCGCGAGGACCGGATGACGCTCAACGAGCGCCGCCCAGGCGTCGGCCACGGTCGCTGACGCGCCAAGCTCGAGGCTGAGCTCGCGGGTGCCGGCCAGCTCTCGCTGAATGGCGAACAGTCGGACTCGGATGCGCACCGTCACACCCTAGACCAGGATCCCCGCCCCGAAATAGAGGCCCGAGGCAAGGATGGTGCCGGCCGCGATGGTGCCGACGTTGATGTACAGGAGCCCCGTCGCCGATTCCATGGACCGCGTCCGGGCGGTCTGGATCGCCGCCCAACTGACGATCAGCGGAAAGATGATCCCGACCACCAGCCGGAGCCACACGAACAGCGCCCAGGGACCGGAAAGCGCCGCGAATCCCCCGGAGCCCGAGGGTCCGGCCCCGGCGCCCACGGCCACCAGGAACAAGCCCAGCTGGGCCAGCATGACGGCGGTGAGGATTCGCGAGAACAGGACGAGCGGAGCCTCGGGCAGCTTGGGCGTCACCAGGTACCAGTGGCCCAGGATCATCGCGGCCAGGACCCCGCCAGTCGCCGCGGCGATCAGGCTGAACTGGACGAAGAGCGCGACCGACCCGACCGCTGACCCGCCCCAGGCGATTGCCGCGACAGCAAGCGCAAGGATGCCCGCCGCGAGCCCCGCGAGGCCGATGATCGGCGACCGATGCCCCCGGGCGATGGCCACCATGTACAGCGCCGCGAGGGCCGTGAACGCCCCCAGGCTGGCCTGGCGAATCACGGCAAAGGCCGGATCCGGGGTGCCATCGATGGCCGCGACGACCGAAGGCAGAACGTTCCCGGAGAGCACGGCCAGGAGCCCGAGGAGGGCCGCGCAGAGGGCCGTGAAACCGAGGTAGCCGCGCGTTGCATCGGCGCGGAGTCGACCGAACACGACCGCTGCGAACGTCCCCACCGCCAGGCCGGTGAGGACCGTCCAGTTGATGAAGTCGAGGTTCTCGGCGATGCGTTCTGCGGGCATCGACCGAGTGTACGATGGCGGTGGAGGTACCCCATGCGACGCGACGGCGCGACGGCGATCACCTGGTTCGGGCATGCCTGTGTTGAGATCGTCAGCCCTGGCGGCAAGACCATCCTCATCGACCCCTGGTTCGGCAATCCCCTGAGCCCACGGGCGCCGGAATCGGTGGACCGCTGCGATGTTCTCCTGGTGACCCACGGCCACAGCGACCATCTCGGTGACGCGCTGCGGATCGGATCGCGCACCCGCCCGGCGTGGCCGGCGATCCATGAGTTGTCGCTCTGGCTGTCGCGCAACTACGCGGCCAAGGACCTGGTCGTCGGGATGAACAAGGGCGGGACCGTCGAGGTCGCGGGGGTCCAGGTGACGATGACGTCCGCCGATCATTCCGCCGGCGAGTGGAATGCGGGCGGCGAAACGACGATGTACCTCGGGGAGCCGGCCGGTTTCGTGGTGACGCTCGAGGATGGGACCCGGGTTTATCACGCCGGCGACACGGCACTCTTCGGCGACATGCGCCTGATCGGCGAATTGTCGCGCCCGGATATCGCCCTGCTCCCGATCGGCGGGCACTACACCATGGATCCCGAGGCAGCCGCCATCGCGGTCGAGTACCTCGGGACCGAGCACGTCATGCCCATCCACTACGGGACCTTCCCGATCCTGGCCGGGACACCGGAACGACTTCGCGCCGCCCTGGACGCTCGGGGGCTCGAACGGGTGACTGTCCATGCGCCGGCACCCGGGGGCACCATCCGGATCTGACCGCGCCACCTCAGAGTCGGACCCGAGCAAGCCCGATGACCGCGGCGGCCAAGGTCGGCCTGCGGCGGCTTCGAGGACCGAGCGGGTCCCATTCTCGACCAGTACCTTCGGGTGGGTGCGCGCACGCACCGCCATCTGCGACAACAGCGGGGACGATTTCTGCCCCACGAAGGACCGATGCAGCCCTCCCGACCCGATACCCCGGACGCTATCAGCGACTTCGTTGACGGCCGCACCACGCTGCGGCTGGTCAAGATTCGGCTCGCCCTGACGCTGATCGCCGTGGCCATCCTCCCACTTGCGGTTCTCGCCCCCGTCGCGAGATCCGTCCTGGGCGATCCACGGCCGGCTCAGCAGGAACGACTCGCGGGTCAGGCTGAGCGAATCTCGGTGGAGGTGCAGCGCGAAATCGAGGTCATCCGTGGCGCCATGAGAGCGGCGGCTGGCTCCGAGCAGGTCGTCGGGGCCCTGGCCAAGAAGCCTGCCGAGAAGACCATCAACCAAGCGACCGACGCCCTCCAAGGGCTCCTGGATGAGGGAGCCTCTCTGATCACGGCGGCGGCCATCGTGGACGCGAGCGGAGCCATCCGCGCCAGCGCTGGCGGCGACGCGACGTCACTCCTCAGCCTGGGCATTCCGGCTCCAGGCGATCCGGGCGTTCGGCCCGTGCCGGGTCCTGACGGTGGATTGGTTGACCTTGAGATCGCACTCCCCATCGCCGGGGCGCCCCCAGCTGACGCCTCTGGCGCACCGACCATTGGAACAATCCTGGCATCCGTCCCCATCGATGGCCTGTTGCGCTGGGCAAACGCCGGACTGCCATCGGCCGCCGAGAGCCTGCAATTCGTGGATCCCGATCGCCAGTTCGGTGCGGCGGAGGTCGCCGACCTGATCGCCGACCCGGTCGACGTCGGGTCACTGATCGAGATCAAGACCGACCCCAACGCCCTTGCCCGTGGTGTCGCCACGATGACGACGCCGGGCCTCGTCGGATGGATGGTGATCGCCAGCGCCCCGCAATCGATCATGGAGATCCCGCTGGCTGTCGTCGCGGCCCTCGTGGTGATGATCCTGCTGTTGCTCTGGTTCACCGTCTGGATGTCGCGCCAGATCCTGGCTCCCGCGGCCGCCATGGAGGAGCAGCGAGCCCAGTTCCACGCTCTGTACATGACCGCGCGAGAGGCCGCCCTCCAGGACAGCCTGACCGGCCTCGGAAACCACCGGGCCTTCCAGGAGACGCTCACGAGGATGGTCGAGCGAGCGCGCCGCCACGGGCATCGTTTTGCCCTGGTCCTTCTCGATATTGATGAGTTCAAGAGCGTCAACGACTCGCGCGGCCATGCCGTCGGGGACGAGTTGCTGATGGAGGTCGGCACCCTGATCCGCGGCGCCATACGCGGCGCAGACGTGGGATTTCGGATCGGCGGCGACGAGTTCGCGCTGCTGCTTGCGGAGGCCGACGTTGAAGGCGCCCTGGTGGTGGCCCGCCGCATCCTGACGCGCGGCCTCGAGGGTCGCGTGTCCGGGCACTATCGCGAGCCGATTTCGTTCAGCGCCGGCCTCACGGCATGCCCGGAAGGCGGCATGGACCGCCTCGAGTTGACCGCCCAGGCCGATGCCGCCCTGTACCGCGGGAAGCGCGAGGGTCGGACCATCGTGAATGCCTACGATCCCGAGATCGACCGCCGACACGTGGACGGCAGCATGCGGGCCGAACTCTCGGCATCGATTGGGAAGGTCATCGAATCCCGAGGGCTGACGGCGGTCTACCAGCCGATCGTGCACCTCGACACGGGCCGAATCCTGGGCTACGAAGGCCTTGTCCGCGTCGATCCAGCTTCCGGTTTTCCGCACACCGGGGCGCTGTTCGATGCGGCAGAAATCGCCGGACGGGTGCTCGATCTGGATCGCGCGGCGCTCGATGTCGTCCTGCGCGGCATCACCCAGGTCCCGGCCGATGCACTTCTCAGCGTCAACGTCTCACCGCGCAGTTTCGAGACACCCGAATTCAGCGCGGCGAGTTTCCTCGGTATCCTCCGCCGTCATGACGTTGAGCCGCGTCGAATCCTCATGGAACTCACCGAGCGGGATGCCGTCAAGGACCCGGACCGACTCCGTGCGACGATCGAGACCCTCCGGGCCGCCGGAGTCCGCATTGCTGCCGATGACGTCGGTGCCGGAAACGCCGGCCTGCGACTCCTCAGCCAGTTCAAGTTCGATGTCGTGAAGATCGACCTGTCTCTCGTCCAGGGCGCGGACCGTAGTCAGACGATGTCCGTCCTCAAGTCGCTCATCGAACTCGCTGGCCGCTCGGGATCCCTGACGATCGCCGAGGGCGTCGAGACCGCGGCGCAACTGGAGATGATCCGGCAGCTGGATGTCGACGCCGCGCAGGGGTACCTGCTTGGACGACCGGGCGCGATCACCGACTCCGCACCGCTCGACCTCGACGCCCTGGCTGCGAGCCAGTCGGTCCGTGGGACGGTGGCCGTGGCGCCCGGGGTGATCCCCGCTGTCACGCCCGATCCGGGCGCGGTGCGCGTCCGAACCTCCCGCTCGGCACCAATCGGGATCATGTCCAGTGAGCCGCTGACGGCCGCTGCGATCATCGCCAACGGGGCGCCGAGCTCGTTCGCCGATCGTTAGGGCTTGGGCTCGCCTGGGGGGGCGTCGACGGCCCTGGTAGGGACCGACGATCGGGCTGGGCCGATAGCCCGCGGGTCAGGCAATGCCTGTCAGCGCGCCGAGGTGCTCGGTCAGGCGCAGGTTCTCGCGGTAGTCGATCGGCACCTCGACGAGGGCCGGCCCATCGACCTCGAGTGCCTTCATCAGCGTCGGGTAGAGATCGTCGGCTGATGCTGGCCGGAAACCGGCGATCCCGAACG
>JBDTQY010000236.1:0-5701 GCA_039931955.1 Chloroflexota bacterium | reverse complement strand
GTCCTGGGCCACGCCGGGGATCTCGTCGGAACCACTCGCGTCGGCGAGTTCCGAAGCCGCGACTTCGGCGTGCGGGTGTTCGGGCCAGTCGCTCGTGCCATCTTGGTCGGCCGCGGTTCCGGCCATCGGCGCGTCAGGTTCTGCCAAGGCGGTCGAGCCCGCCGTGTATCGGAGCAGGCGAGCCGGGTCGATCTCGTCCACGCTCGGCGCAGAGGCGGCTTCTGCCAGCGGTGCGCAGGTCAGGCAGTGGGCCTCTGCAGCGTTCCAGCAATTGCTGCACGTGTACTGACGGCAGGTCATACAGAAACTGAACGTCTTGTGGAAGGCGTCGAGTTGGTGGTTGGTCGTGTCGCGCCCGGCTTCGGACCGGGCCGCGGCCATGGACTCCTCGATCGTCGAGCCATCGGCCATGACGAAGTTCTTCAGGCCGAGGCCGAGCACCTTGAGGCCCGCCAGTCGTCCCTGGCCAGCCGCGACGGATTCGAACGTGTAGCGCGTGCCACATCGCTCGCAGAATGATTCGGTCAGGAGTTCAGTCATCGGTCCCCGGTTTGACGCCCCGACTTCTCAGATCGGCGCCAGCGGCCGGATTATAGCCCAGGCTCACGTTCGGGCTGATCGCCATGAGGTACTTCGTCGGATAACCAACGGTACTCCCCCCGAACGCGGGCTCAGGTTGGGAGACCGCTCTGGTAGGCTGCCGCGGATGCGACCGCCGCGACCGCTGCGACCGATGTCGGCCGTCGAGCGCTTCCTTGAGCGCCTCCTCGAACGACCCAGCGCCCGCCTTTTCAGGACCCGCGTCCTGCCCGTCCAGTTGGAGCTTCGGGTTGAACGAGCGATGGAGCACGGACGTCGCGTCGAGCTTGGTCGAACCATCGTTCCGGATCGACTGACCGTCCGGCTGCCGCAGGCCGAGTTCGATGCGCTGCTGGATCCGACTGATCTCGCCGTCGACCTTGCCAGCCATGCACTCTCCTTTGCCCGCCGACGCGGATTCATCCTTTCCGGTCGACCGCAGGTGGCGATCCAGGTGGGTCCTTCGCTCCGAGCTGGCGACATCGAGGTGGATGGTGCGTTCTTGACCCGACCAGATCCGGTCCTGGAATCAGCCTTGACCGACGCGACCAGGACGAGGGTATACCGGCGGCCGATCGTCCAGTCGGCGCGCGCTGTGCTCGAGGTTGTGCGGCCCGGCCGGCCGCGACAGACGGTTCCGGTCGGGGAGGTCCCGATGACCATCGGACGCGACCCGGACAACAGCCTTGTTCTCGACGATGAACGGGTCTCGCGGCGGCACGCTCGTTTGACTGCCCGCGGCAGCAACCTGGTGATCACTGATCTCGGCTCCACGAATGGGATCCGCGTCAATGGTTCGCGCGTCCAGGAGATCGCCCTGGGAGCGACGGACGTCATCGAGATCGGCGAAACGATAATGACCGTGATCGCGATGGAAGCCGATGGCCGCGAGCCATCCAGCGCGTCAGATGGAACGCGAGGACCCTGAGTGGACGGCACCGTCATTGCAATCTGGCTGCTCCGCCTCCTGTTCCTGGTAGGTATCTACGCCTTCCTGTGGACCGTGGTCCGGGTCCTCCTGCGCGATCTCCGGGCGGCAGCCAGGCAGCCGGGAACCGAATTGGGCCGCCTGCTCGTCCTGGCCTCCCCGGTCGGCGAGCCGGCTGTCGGCGCCAACTTCTCCCTCGACGCCGTCACGACCCTCGGGCGAGACGTCAACGCCACGATCGTTCTCGAGGATGAGTTCGTTTCCGGGATGCACGCCGCGCTCACCTATCGCGGCCGGATCTGGTACATCGAGGATCTCGGTTCGACGAACGGCTCCTATGTCAACGGGAGCCCGGTTGACGGCATTGCCCCGCTGGTCTTTGGCGATGAACTTCAGTTCGGAAACATCCAACTCAGGCTGGAGCGGTCACGCCAGTGAGCCAGTACGGCATCGCCGTCGCGCACGTTGGCAGCGGACCGTTCGGTCGGGGCAGGGAGTTTGGCCTCTTACTGGTCGTCGCCGGAACGCTTACGCTCGGCAGCGCATCGCTGGGCATGACTCAGGAGGTGCGCGCCAATCCACACCCCGCGACCCCGCTCTCGCTGGCCGACCCTGTCGGGCTCGCGGTCTTTCTTGCGGCCCTCTTCGTCGCTCACGGGGCGCTGGTGCTGTCGCGGCGCCGGACCGACCAGATCCTCCTGCCCACGGTCGGCCTCCTCGGGGGAATCAGCCTGCTGCTGATGGAGCGACTGCCGCAGGGGCTGGCGGGGGGTCTCGGCCTCGGTCGGACGCAGCTTGTGTGGCTGGTCCTGGCCATAGCCGTCCTGGCCGGAGTCGCGGCTCTCGTGCGGAGTGATGCCTGGCTCCGGCTCTACAAGTACAGCTGGGCCGCGTTCGGCGTCGGGTTGCTGCTCGTCACCTTCCTGTTCGGCCACGATGTCGGCGGGCAGCGCTTGACCCTGTCGATCGGGCCTCTCAGCGGTCAGCCCTCCGAGTTGATCAAGATCCTGTTGGTGATCTTCCTGGCCGGATACCTGTCCGAGAATCGACCGATCCTCATCGAGGAGTCCACCCGCATCGGCCCGCTGCGCCTGCCGCCACTGCCATACCTCGCGCCGATGGTGGCGATGTGGGCGCTGGCCTTCGCGATCGTCCTCGTCCTCCGCGACCTGGGCGCAGCATTCCTGTTCTTCACGGTCTTCCTGCTGCTCCTCTATGTGGCGACCGCGAGAGCGTCGTTCGTGATTCTGGGCCTGCTCATCTTCGTGGCCGGCGGCGCGATCCTGTACCAGGTGGTGCCCCACGTCCGGGTTCGCGTCGATCTCTGGCTGGATCCGTTCGCGACCGCCAGCGGCTCGGGCTACCAGGTCGTCCAGGCTCTCCACGCGTTCGCCCGCGGCGGGCTTCTGGGGACCGGTTTCGGTGCCGGTCTGCCACTGATCGGCGGTGCTCTGCCGATTCCGGCCCTCCACACGGACTTCCCGCTCGCGGCGCTCGGCGAAGAGATCGGGCTGATCGGGGTGCTTGGCGTGCTGGGTCTCTACCTTGTCATCATCGAGCGCGGGCTCCGGATTGCGGCGTCGGCGGCGGACGATTTCAGGGCTCTCCTGGCAGCCGGCCTGAGTCTGATCATCGGGGCCCAGGCGTTCATCATCGCCGCGGGAAACCTGAAACTCATCCCATTGACCGGCATCACCCTGCCGTTCATCAGCTACGGCGGCTCGTCGCTCATCACGAGCGGGCTGGTGATCGGGCTCCTGATCGCGCTTTCGGACCGCGGGGCGGAGCTGCAATCGGCCGACGCCGGGCGTCGTGGGGCGCGGCGCGCCGTGGCCGTTGACATCGCCGCATGAGCCAGTCGAACCACCTACCGGACTCGCCGGGGCCGACCCGCCGGACAAGGATCGTCCACCCAGGTATCGGGGCCACGCTGGGGCGCGTCGCGTTGTCGATGGCCATCGGCTTCGGGGGTCTGGCGGCGGGCGCCGGGTATTGGCAGGTGGTGCGGTCGGCGGACCTCTCGTCGTCGCCTGACGACGCGGCCGTCATCGCCGCCAGTCGGCGAGTCATCCGCGGTGAGATCAGCGACCGGGACGGCGTTCGCCTGGCCTGGTCAGTGCTGGATGCTAACGACGAGCCCTACCGTCGCTACTCCGACGCGGCGATGTCGAGCGTCGTGGGCTACGCATCGCGGTCCTTCGGCAGTGCGGGCCTCGAGCGTGCCTACGGTGCCCAGTTGACCGGTATCACCTCCGCGGACCCTGTCCGGGATCTGGTCAGGAAGTTCGGGACGACCTCGTCCGATCCCCAGGCGCTCCGGACCACCCTGGTCGCGGGGCTCCAGGAAGCCGCGGTGGCGGCACTCGGGAGAGACCGTGGAGCTGTGGTGATGCTCGATCCCCGGACGGGGGAGGTGCTCGTCCTTGCCTCAACGCCGGTTTTCGACGCGGCTGAACTGGCCAACCCGGAGACGTCGAGCGCCGCGTTCGCGCGGCTCCAGGTCGACCCCGCGTCGCCGCTCCTGCCACGGGCCACCCAGGGCCGCTACGTCCCGGGTTCCGTGTTCAAGATCGTGACGGCGATCGCCGGGCTGGGATCGGGCGCGATCACCGCGGACACCACGTTCCCGGAGCAGCCCGGAGCCGAGAAGGCCGGCCTGCTGGTCAGCGGCTACAGGGTCAAGGATGGCCATCACCGCGCGACGGGCGACACTGCCCTCGATCTGACGGGCGCGACGGAAGTGTCATGCAATATCTGGTACGCGCTTGCCGGGCTGGCGACCGGTGGCGACGGACTGGCAAGCTGGGCCGGCAAGCTTGGCTTCGGGGCCCCGATCCCGTTCGATCTGAGCACCGCTCCATCGCAGGTCACCAACGGCGGCGGCCCGCTGGGTGGCGGCTTCGCTGATGACGTCGAACTCGCCAATGCCGCCTACGGACAGGCGGAGACTGTCGTGACCCCCCTGCAGATGGCATTGGTGGCGAGCACCGTCGCAAACGAGGGCCTGCTGATGCGACCGCACCTCGTCCTGGCGTTCAGCGGTCGGAGCGGGTCGGTCACCACCCAGCCAGAGGTGTGGCGCCGTGTCCTTCCTCCCGACCTCGCGAACGACATCTCGGTCGCCATGCAGCAGGCTGTCCAGGGCCGCCTTGGACGCCAGTTCACCGCTGGTGCCCAGGTCAAGGGGATGACCGTTGCCGGTAAGACCGGGACGGCCCAACTCGGCGGACCCGATGCGCCCAATTCATGGTTCATCGGCTTCGCGCCGGCTGAGAAACCCCAGATCGCCATCGCCGTCGTGGTGGAGCAGGGTGGTCACGGGTCCGATCGCGCGGCGCCCCTGGCCGGGGTCATGCTTCGAGCCTGGAAAGCATGGGCGGGGCTATGAGCGGCTCACCGCCGCCGCCCGCACGCCGCCCGGTTCTCGAGCGACTCGGCATGGCGGTCATCGCCCTCTTCCTGGCCTTCGTGTTTGGGGTCATGGCCGTCGCGTCGTGGGTCGGGGGGGAGCCGTTCCTGGCCGCAATGGCGGCCACCGGAGCCTTCATGGCCATCTGGGCGGGAGCGCGGACCGTTCTGCGTGGGTGACGCCCCGGGAACCTTTCGGTCCGCTCCGTCGTACCATCCGGCAACACCCTGTGCCCCAAGGCGCCTTGAACACAGCACTCGAGGTAACGGATGACGACGATTCAAGAGACCGGCGACAAGGTCCTTGCCAATGTCGAGCGAGTGATCATCGGTAAGCACCACGAGGTCCGACTGGCGCTGGTCGCGCTCCTCTGTCGAGGCCATCTGCTGATCGAAGATGTGCCCGGAACGGGTAAGACCGTCCTCGCCAAGGCCATCGCCAGGAGCCTCGGCTGCTCGTTTCGTCGAATCCAGTTCACGCCAGACCTCCTGCCGTCCGACGTCACCGGCATGTCCATCTACAACCAGCGGACGCAGGAATTCGAGTTCCGCCCCGGGCCGATCATCAGCCAGGTTGTGCTGGCCGATGAGATCAACCGCGCCACGCCGAAAACGCAGTCGTCGCTGCTTGAATGCATGGAGGAGCGGCAGGCCACCGTCGACGGGACGACCTGGCCGATGCCGGATCCGTTCCTCGTCATCGCAACCCAGAACCCCATCGAGTACGAGGGGACGTTCGCACTCCCCGAGGCGCAGCTGGATCGCTTCATGCTCCGGATCCGCCTC
>JBDTQY010000235.1:0-7304 GCA_039931955.1 Chloroflexota bacterium | reverse complement strand
GGCCAGCGAACCCGAGCGGGCCAGCGAACCCGAGCGGGCCAGCGAACCCGAGCGGGCCAGCGAACCCGAGCGGACCAGCGAACCCGAGCGGACCAGCGAACCCGAGCGGGCCACGGACCGAGCGGGCCACGGACCGACAACCGCCGCCGGCTGAGTCAGCCTGCGGTCACGCGCTGAGCCCGCGACATCGCACGCTCGGCGCGTGGAGTGTTTGACATGGACCGGCGGGCTCGCCTACACTGCGCCACCGACGCGGGTTCCGCGTCAGAATCAACACCTCAGGGAGGGCGGCAACAGATGAGCAACATGCTTCTCTTTGTACCCACGATCGCGCCCAAGGGCGCCGCGGATCGCGGGAGATTTGTGCCTTCGTCGAGGTAGTTGCCGGGCGGTAAGACCGCCCAACAGCGAACCACGAGCCGTGGGCCAAATCAGGGCCCCGGCTTTTTTCATGCGCTCGAGACGTCCGAGCGGGTGCCGTGAGCCGCGAGCCCACCCGATGCATCGATGCCGGACCTGGCTCAGCGGCTCATTTCATGTCCGCCGCGCCGCCAGCCGAGCCTTCGACATCACGAGCACCACCAATCGCATCGAAATCGCACCCGAAAGGGATCGGACCCGACACGAATCGGGCCAGCAGACAGGACCAGGACCATGACCGCAACGCTACGCAAGGAACTGAAGAACGCCGAAATGGGCCGAACAGCCGAAATGGGCCCAACAGCCGATGTGGCCCGCGCGGCCGAAACGGTCGATGCCCTGCCGATCGCGATGGGGCCGCCGGCACTCCTCGTTGAGCGAGTGACAAAGCGGTTCCAGGTCGGCCGGGCAAAACGACCCGTCGTCGCCATTGCCGATGTGTCCCTCCGCCTCGAGCGGGGTGGCATCGTGGGCATCCTTGGCGCCAACGGGTCGGGCAAGTCCACGCTGATCCGGCTCGTGTCCGGCCTCCTGACCCTCGACGAGGGCCGCGTGGAGGTATTCGGCCACGACATCCAGCGTGACGAGATGGCCGTCAAGCGGCTCATCAATCGCGTCAGCGTGGATGCCGCCTTCTTCAAGAAGCTCAGCCCGATGGAGAACCTAATCTTCGCGGCCCGGCTGTACGGCATGGACGCAGGAAGGGCTCGCGGGGAGGCAATCGAGATTCTCGAGCGCCTGGGTATCGCGAGGAAGCGGATCGATCGACCCGTGGAGCAGATGAGTCGGGGTATGCAGCAGAAGGTCGCCATCGCGCGAGCGCTGCTCACCAGTCCCTCACTCCTGCTGCTCGATGAGCCGACAACTGGCCTCGACCCTCGGTCGAAGCTGGATGTGCAGGCCTTTATCGAGGACGTCCAGGCGAACCACGATGCCTCGATCGTCCTGACGACCCACGACCTCGAGGAGGCAGATCGGCTGTGTGGCCGGATTGCGGTCCTCAACGATGGTCGGGTGGTCGCACAGGACACCCCGGCCGGCCTGAAGCGACTCGTCGCCGATCGCCATGGCCAGGAGCCAACGCTCCACAACGTATTCATGACCTACACCGGACGATCTCTCGACGACGACGTCGAGGGCGAAGCCGACGATCCGGCCGATATGGCCGACTGACGAGAGGAAACCACGATGCACGCCGATCCCAACCAGATACTGGAGCTCGCGAACGACCGAATCGCTCGCGATATGCGCCACGCAGCACTCCTTCGAGCCGCCCACGCGGCTCGAGGCCGATCCCGTCTCTCGCTCCGCCAGGGTGCGGCTCGCCTGCTGATCCAGCTCGGCGAGCGGCTCGCGACGGAGCCAATTCTCACTCCCGTCCGGCCCCGCTGAGGGGTCGGGCGGGAGCCCGATCCGAAAGGTCACTCCGATGTCCATGCTCAAACACGAATTGAAGGCCTCGTATGCCTTCGTTGAGCGCAACTTCTTCCTGACGCGCCGCTACTGGGGCTGGGAGGTCGCCTTTCTCGTCTACTCGGCGGCGGGCGCCCTGTCCGTCTCTCTGATCGGCGCGGAATCAGGCAACACCAGGCTGCTCCTGACGCTCATCGTTGGCGCGATCTTCTGGAACTACCTGTCGGTCGTGTTCAGCTGGATCGCCGAGACGATCGCCGTGGAGCGCTGGGAGGGCACGCTCGAGTACACGATGATGGCGCCCGTCCACCGTTCCACCCAGCTCCTCGGCTCGGTCGCCTACGCCATGGTCTACGGTCTCATCCATACCGCGGCCATCCTGGTGGCCATGCTCCTGTTCTTCCCAGACCTCGCCGCCACGAACGCAAATCCAGGAACGGTCGTGGTATTCATGGTCCTTGGGTCGTTCAGCTTCGTCGGGATCGCCATGCTCGCCGCCATCCTCCCGCTCCTGTACGTGGAACGAGGGGCCCAGATGACGTTTGTCATGCAGTCGGTCCTGCTCCTCGTGAGCGGGGTCTACTACTCGATCGACGTCCTGCCGGGGTGGATGCAGGTCCTGTCACGCCTGTCGCCGGCCACGTACGCCATCGATGGGGTCCGCAGGGGCCTGATCGACGGCGAGCCCGTGAGCGCTCTGCTCAGCGATGCGTGGCCGCTCGTGGTCATGGGGATCGTCATGATCCCGGTGGGACTCTGGGCGTTCGGCCGTGCCGAGCGCTACGCCAAGCGAACCGGCAAGTTGAAGCGAGTTGGCTGAGATGGTGGACCCGGCCTGGACACCACTGCAGGCGATGGGCTGGCATCCGGTGGATGCCGAGGCCTTTCTCGCACACGCGGGTGAGGGGCGCGCTCCATGGCGCGTGGTGGCCGAGGAGCGTGGTCACTTCGTGATTCACGATGGAGACACCACGATCCAGGCCACCGTCTCTGGCCGCCTTCGTCACGAGGCCGGCGGCGATCCGCTCGCCTACCCCGCGGTTGGCGACTGGGTTGTCACGGGCGCCGTCGCGGCAGGCCAGTCGGCGATCATCCAGGCGCTGCTTCCGCGGCGCTCGGTGATCGTGCGGCGAGCTCCGACGGACCATCGGACGGCGGTGCAGATCATCGCCGCGAATGTCGACGTCGTATTCATCGTGACCTCGCTCAACGGCGAGTTGAACCTGCGGCGCCTGGAGCGATATCTCGCCGTTGCCTGGGAGTCGGGGGCGATCCCTGTGGTTCTGCTATCAAAGGCGGACCTGGACGATGACATCGAGGGCCACCGCCTTGCCGCCGCGTCGGTGGCGCCGGGGGTCGAGGTGATCGTGACGTCCGCCCTGGTCGCCATTGGGTTGGATGAGATCCGCGCGCACCTCTCTCCGGGCCGGACGGTAGCCTTCGTCGGGTCGTCGGGCGTCGGTAAGTCAACGCTCGTGAACGTCCTCGCCGGCCGTGAACTGATGACCGTGTCCGGGATCCGCGACGACGACGACAGGGGTCGGCACACCACAACCCGACGCCAGCTCGTGCCGCTCGCCGAAGGTCTCGTCATCGACACCCCCGGCATGCGTGAGTTGGCCCTGCTCGACGGCGACGGACTGCTGCGTGCCTTCGACGACGTGTCGGTCATCGCAGCAACATGCAGGTTCAGCGACTGCGGGCATCGGTCGGAGCCGGGCTGCGCGATCCAGGCGGCGCTCGCCACGGGCGACCTCGACCGCGAGCGATTTGACGCGTTCGAGAAGCTCGGACGCGAGGCGCGCCGCTCCGAACTGGCCACGGATGCCGTCGCCCGCAAGGCGGATCGCCGAACCTGGACGGTACGATCGAGGAGCGTCACGAGGCACATGGACGAGAAGTACGGACGAGAACGATGAAAGAGAGACAGACCCTGCAACGCCAAGACCCAGGTGGATCGGCCCCCGGGGTGGAGTTCCCTCACCTGCCCGGGATCCCAGACCTCGTGACCCGGCATTTCGATCCCGCCGCCGACTACCCGGCCGTGGTTGACTTCCTGGTGGCCGTCAACACGCACGATGTCCTGGAATCGATCCCGACAATCGCAAGCCTTCGCATCGAGTGGGAAAGCATGGCCATGGATCCGGCGACGGACGTCCTGGTCGCCGAGGTCGATGGCGAGATGGTGGGTCTGGCGCACCACGACTGGCGGCAGCGCGGGGCACGGATCTTCCATCACATGAACGTCGCCGTTGGACCAGCCTTTCGGCACCGCGGCCTCGGCCGCGCCCTGGTCGACTGGACGGAGGCGGCCGTAGCGGCCAGTCTGGCGGGAGGTGACCATCCGGCGGCAACCACGCTCCCGCACATTCTCTCGGCCTGGGCGGCTCCTTCGACACCCGGAGTGGACGCCCTGGCGGCTCGAATGGGATATGCCATCGAGAGCTACGGGATGATGATGGTCCGGGCGCTCGCCGACCCGATCCCGGATCTCGCGCTCCCGGACGGCCTCGAGGTGCGCCCAGTCCGACCCGAGGACCACCGCCGGATCTGGGACGCGGACACGGAGGCCTTTCGCGATCATCGAAACCCCGCCGAGCGAACGGACGCCGACTTCGTGGCGGCCTTTGCCGATCCGGACACCGACACTTCGCTTTGGCAGGTGGCATGGGACGGCGACGAGGTCGCCGGATCCGTCATGAACACCATCTATCCGGAGGAGAACGCGCAGTTCGGCGTCCGACGGGTCTGGCTCGACCACATCACCGTTCGCCGGCCATGGCGCAGGCGGGGCCTGGCGTCGGCATTGATCTCGCGATCGCTCCGCACACTCCAACAGATGGGCCTCGAGCAGGCAGCGCTGGGTGCAGACACCGAGAATCTCAGTGGCGCGGTCAAGTTGTACGAGTCGCTGGGATTCCGACAACATCATGTTCACGCGAATTACGTGAAGCCGATCGAGGTTCCCGGCACGAAGCCCTAGAACGGCAGGCGCCTGTCCCGGGCGACCGTCTCCAACCATGGCTGCTCGCGACCTATCGTCGTCTCCCGACCATGGCCGGGCAGGACGGCAATGCGGGCATCGAGCCGGGACAGGCGCGCCAGGGAGTCGACCATCAGCTCGGGCGACGCGCCGGGCAGGTCCACTCTCCCCCACCCGCTCGCGAACAGGGTATCGCCGCTGAACAGCAGCCCCTCGTCCTCGGACCAAAGGCAGACGGACCCCTCGGTGTGGCCGGGCGTGTGGAGTACGGACAACCGCACGTCGCCGAACCGAACCTCCCCTCCCTCCGCCAGATCCACGGCCGGAACGCAGGGCGGGATCTCGAACGGCGCCCACAGCGGCACCGGGTCCGTCAGGCGGTAGGCGTCGAGTGGGTGCACGGCGATCGGCGCACCGGTGTGCTCGGCAACCGCGGCGTTGTCCCCAAAGTGATCCCAATGACCGTGGGTCGTGACGATCAGCTTGAGGGTCCAGCCCCGGGCCTGGAGTTCATCCGTGATCCAGGCGAGCGACGGAATGGCGGTGTCAATCGCGATGGCCTCGCGGGTCCGCGGGTCGGCCAGGAGGTGGACGTTCGTGCCGACGGGACCGACGATCCGGCTGAGTCGCTCCAATCAGGCTTCCTCGGCAATCCGGGCGCGGATACAGTCGAACGTCTGGGCGATGATCTTGTCCGCGGTCGAGTCAATCATCCGCGAGCCGACGCCGGCCAGCATGCCGCTGATCGAGACATCCGCCTCCCAGTCCATCGTGGTGACGCCCGGTTCAGGGCCATCGACGAGGCTGATTCGGCCGGTCGCATCAACGGAACTCCCGGGCGCCTGGCCATGGGCCGTGATCACGGCGCTGACCGGCGGCTGCTGCTCCACGATCTCGAGATCAACCACGAATCGGGCCGAGATGAAGCCCACACCGACCCGCGACGTCACCCGGAAGTGGGTTGGATCGATGACCTCGATGGAATCGACCCCTGGACCGCAGGCACTGACGCGATTCGGGTCGGTCACGAAGGCGAAGATGTGATCCGGCGTCGCGCGGATATCGACACTGCCCGAGAATTCCATTCAGTGGCCCTTCTTGCGGCTGGATGAGGTTCGCCCTCGGTTGCTGGTCCCGTGGGAACGATAGGGCCCGATCATACCGATGGTGCCCCCTCCGGGATATTCCGCGGCGGCTGCCAGGTCACGATCCCGATGGACTGTGATCCGACCCCGATGACCTCCACGGACCCATCACTGGCCGCGCGCGTCAGATGCTCCATCTCGGCGAGGAGTCGAGCGTCGGCCGCACTCCCGGCCACGGTCCAGAGCTGCCGGCGGAGAAAGCCGAGGAGCTCATCCCGATCTTGCCAACGGCGTGCGTCGCCGGGCTGGAGCACGACGGACGGGGCGCAGCCGCGGGCCTCGAGGAGTTCAACGAACTGTTGGAGCGCGGGAAGGGCGATCCGCTCCTCGCCGTGGACGGCCGGCCAGAATGGGCTGGCAGACGAGGCCGGGCTGCCGTCCATCAGCACCGCTACGCAGGCGCGGCGCGCAGCTCGCTCCATCGCGACGATGAACGGCAGGATCTCCGCGACGTCGTAACTCACGTGGGCAATGAGTGCGACATCGGCGACAGGATCCGCCCCGAGGCGGACCCGAAGCGCCCCATCCGGGGGCCACCGGCCCTCGAGGGTCGAGACACTGACGATCCCGTGCTCCTTCGATCCTGACGCCAACGCCGCGAGCATCGCCGGCGACGGATCCACGGCGATCACGGCCTTCACGCTCCGTGCAATCGGGAGGGCATAGCGGCCCGCGCCAGCGCCGATGTCGAGCCACGTGTCGTCCGGGAACGCCTGTCCGCGAATCGCTTCCAGGATCGGATCGTCGTCGCGGGCCGGATCGACGACGAAGACTCGTGTCACCTTGGCGTAGAAGTCGGTCCCATCAGGCTCCTCGCGAAACCGCGCCACCTGCGCCGCATTGGCGCGGACTCGCTCGGCCCAACGATCGGCGAGGAAGGTGACGAGATCGGACCGGCTGTCGACATCAGGGTTCGAGCCCTCGAAGTCCAGGAAGCGGACGCGATCCGGGCTTTCATCCAGGAGCGGTCCGAGGCCACGGTCGTCCCGCGCCATCGCGACGAGGTCCGCGGCTGCCGGCTCCAACCGGACGGGATGCCGGCCACCGTCGGCGAACCTGGCGACGACGATCGGGCGCTGGTCATCAAGTGGCGCATCCAGCAGTCCACGGAGGATCGACGGGGGCAAGTCTGGCTGATCCGCGAGGACCACGAGTACCGCTTCCGGCGCAGGAACAGCCTTCGTCGCGGCTGCCCAGCCCAGTCGCAGCGAGCTGGCGAGCCCTCGATCCGGGTCCGGGTTGAGCACGCGTCGTGCGCCCCGCCAGCGGATACCTGGACTTGACGGTCGATCGCCGGCAGGCCCCTCGTTCGCCAGGTCGTCGCCGACGACCACGACCGGATC
>JBDTQY010000234.1:0-1978 GCA_039931955.1 Chloroflexota bacterium | reverse complement strand
ACCACAAGCGCAGCAAGCACGCCCAGCGCCAGGGTCGCCGGGTCCTGCCGGGCCGGGCGCGCAAGTGAGTGGACGGCTCGACGTGGATTCCGAGCCAGGCCCAGCCAGCGCCGCCAACCGGTCGCCAAGGGAACGCGTGTCACGTTGACGCCATCGATCACGACCCGGTCAGGCTCGGGCGCGTAGGGATCCATGGTTCTTCCCACGACGGTCGTTGGGAAGCCGGCCGCCGTCAGAGCGGCCGCCTCGCGCAGAACGCGTGAGTCGAATCGGACGTCATTCAGGACGAAGGCAACGACGGTCGTCACGCGTTCGCCCGAACCTGCTGAGCGCCGCGGAATCGGTCGATGACTTCAGAGGCCAGCCGCCGACCGATCACGGCCCAGTCGTAGTCACGCTCGGCGGCCGCTCTGGCGTTGGCACCGAGCCGAGACGCCAGCGCCGGGTCCTCCAGGATCGGCAGGATTGCCGCTGCGATTGCGCCCGCTGAATCTCCGGCCGCGATGATGCCTCCGCCGGCCGTCTCGACAATCCTGCGCATCTCGGTCCGTGGGGTCACCACGACCGGGCGTCCGGCAGCCATCGAGTCGAGGAGTTTGACCGGGACTGCGACATCCATGTAAGCGTTCGCCGGGTGGGGAACGACAAGCACGGTCGCGCGACGGAGGGCATCAGACAGCGCGCCATATTGGACGCTTCCAAACTCGATCCAGGGCTCGTTCACGTGGCTCGCCAGGAGTTGGTCGAGATAGGACTGCCCCACCTCGTCACCCCCGGCCAGCCAGAGAAGGAGTCGCAGGTCCGGCATCGTGGATCGGAGCCGCCGGACAGCCTCGATGAGGCTTTCGATCCCGCGACCAGGTGCCGCTCCGGACACCATGCCGACCGCAGGGATGCGGGGAGGTGGGCCGGGTGTGACACGCGTGGTGTCCGTCCCATTCGGGGCCACAATGGTCCGACCTGGGTCGAGTCCGGCAAGGTCGGCAAAGGTGGCGGATGGTGCCGCGTACAACGGAAAGAGCCCCAGGTTGCGCTCCAAGCGGTCCAGGAGCGCTGAGCGGTCGTCCGGTGTCAGCTCGTGACCAAGCGCTTCAGCCTGGGCAATCGGGTGATCGTGGACGTCCAGGATTGCGGCCCGGCCCCAGCGCCGAACCTGTACGACGGCCCCCTTCGAAAGGAATTCGGAGCTGGCGACAGCCGGCCGGCGGCGCCATGGAACGGGTGGGCCCGCGACTCGACGGATGGCGCCTCGAACCGCCTCATGCCCCCAGCCCTGCACCTCGAGCGCTCCCGTGGCGAGGGCGAGTTCGTGGAAGATGGCGGCGCGTCGGAGATCACCGCCCCATCGACGTCGTTCGGTTTCGCAGAGGACGATCCAGGGCGAATGGTCGGGCGAGCGCACTGGCCGAGTATAGGGGCGCCTCCTCGTCGGCCGGTCTGGACGGGCTGGCTCCGGGTCCAGCTCCCGCTCCTCCAATGGTAGAGTTCCGCCGGCATGACGCAGACGACAGAAGCGATCCGGGCGGCCTACCGACCTCGACGCCCAGGGCTCCTTCGCACCCTCCTGGAGACCGCGAGGGAGGTCGCCTCGCGCCGGCGACTCATCGCCTATCTCGTCCGGGCGGACCTCAAGAAGCGCGGTGCGGACACGATCCTCGGGAACATCTGGTGGATCATGGATCCCCTCCTGACCCTGCTCGTCTACGTGATCCTCATCGCGGTCATCTTCCAGACCAAGCGCGAGGCGTACCCGCTGTTCGTGTTCTGCGCGATTCTCCCCTGGAAATGGTTCTCCAGCAGCGTCGCCGATGCAGTGACCTGCATCACCACGCGGGACCGGATCATCAAGCAGGTCAACTTTCCCAAGGTGGTGCTGCCCATGGCCGTCGCCGCTGGCGGGGTCGCGAGCTTCGCCTTCGGCCTGATCGCGCTGTTCCTGATGCTGGTTCTGCTCTACCCATCGCACCTGACGGTGTGG
>JBDTQY010000233.1:0-3844 GCA_039931955.1 Chloroflexota bacterium | reverse complement strand
TCGGGCGAGGTCGTGGTACGGTCGCGGCCCAGCACGAGGAGGCGGCGATGCCGACCACAACCTTGTACCGACCTATCGAGTTCTCGTCCGATGGAGCCACCATGCGGGGTCGGCTCTACCTCCCTGCCAGTGGCCCCGCGCCCGTCGTGATCATGGCGCACGGCTTCTCGGCAACGATTCCGATGGCCATGGACAGGTACGCCGAGTGCTTCTCCGAACGGGGTCTGGCCGTTCTGGCCCTCGACCATCGAGGACACGGCACCAGCGACGGTGAACCGCGAGGCGAGATCAACACCTGGGTCCAGGCCCGCGGGTACATCGATGCGATCGACTACGTCTGCGGTTCCGTGGAACTCAGCCAATCGCCGATCGCGCTCTGGAGTGACAGCCTCAGCGCCCTGGTAGCGCTGGGTGTCGCGGCGCTCGACGATCGAGTCGGTGCCCTGGTCTGCCAGGTTCCGGCGTTTGGAGATGAAGTGGGCGCCGATGATCCGGGGGGCACTCGCCTGGAGGCGATGCGCCAGTTCCTGACCACCGGTCCACTTCGTCGGCCCTCTGACACATGGGTCTCATCCTCGGTGGTGTCGGCGGACCAGATCGCGAGCCCGTCAGCCCTCACGCCCCTGACCGCCTACCGATGGTTCATCGAATACGGCGGGCGGTACGGCACCGGATGGACCAACCGGGTGGTGTTTACGGCCCCCAGGGACGCCCCGGACTTCGACGCCTTCGCCTGTGCACCTCACGTGCGTGTCCCCACCCTGTTCGCCATGTCGCCCGCCGACGAGATGCCCGGTGCCGTCAGCGACGTTACCCTTGCGGTCTTCGATCGCATCCCGGGCCCGAAAGAGCGGTTTGAGACCGACGGGGGCCACTTCGGGATCATCGAGGTCCCGAGCGAGGCGTTTGATCGGGCCAGCGAGGCACAGGCCGCCTGGCTGACGAGGACGTTGCTCGACAGCTGACGATCCGGGTGCAGGCGCGCGGGCGCGCCCAGCGTTGCGGCGGGCTATCTCTCAGATTGAGCGAACCAAGACGCCTAGGCGAAGAAGGCCACGATCTCGTCCGTGTCGTCGGAGAAGGCCCATCGTTCCGTGGCCTTGCCGTCCCGCATATGGAAGATCTCCGCGGTCCGGTATACGAGCGTCGCGCCACCGCGGATGGCTGTTGCGGTGCCCAGCGCGACAGCATGGTCGTCGTTCGCCACCACGTCGTGGAGCTCGTAGGTGACCGCGTAGTCGCGCGTCCCGCCCATCATCGCCGCGCGCAGCTCGTCCTTGCCGCGGCGGGGCTCGGCGCGTCCGATCTCGTGCCACACGATGTCGTCCGCCATGAAGGCATCGACGAACCCCATCTCCTGCTCGGCCACCGCCATATCGGTTTCGTTCATCGCCTGCATGGCCCGCCGGACCACGGCTACGTTCGCATGCTCAGACACTTCTTCCTCCACTCGTTCGGCGCGCCTTCGTCAAGTGCAGCGCGCTCTGAGACACTCAGCCTATCTGGCGCGCGCAACCGACACCACCACGACAGGGCGGGCCCTGATGGCCGCCCTGTGACGAGTGCGGCAAGTTGTTCCTACCGACGAACGAGTGCGGTATCGTCCGATCCAGTTGACCAACGGCGTCCTGCGGCCGGATAGCCTGTGAGGGAGGCAACGATGCGGGTACGGTCCATCGCCCAGATCTGCTTGATCGGGCTCATGCTCTCCACTGTCGGCTGTGGCGGGGCGGCCACTGGAACCAGTCCCGCCGCAGGCGCGAGCGCGACATCTGGCACCCCGTCCGAGAGCGAGGCTCCGACTGCCGCACAGAGCGATGGCGCTGGCGGCTCAACCGCAGGCGCCTCGGATCTAGACGTCTGTAACCTGATCAGCAGCGCCGACGTGGAAGCCATCATCGGCGAGCCCCCGGAGGCCGGAATCGATGAGAGCAGCGTTGACCTGCGGGCCTGCTCCTGGATGGGATCGGTCAACCCGACGGAGTCGGTGACAATCTCGATCTACGTCCACCCGGACGCTGGCACGGCAAAGGAGCAATTCGAGTTCAGGACGTCGGATATCGGCGGGGTCGAGATCCTCAACCTGGGTGACGAGGCTGTCTACGTCGAAGCCTTCGGTCTCCAGGTGCTGTCAGGCCGGTACGACATCGGAATCGACAACACCGGGGACGACAGCAAGACATCCAGCCTGAAACTGGCCCAACAGATCCTGCCCAAGCTGCCCTGACCGGACCTTCACTCTCAGGCGCTCGTCTGCGACCACCCCAACTGGCTGCTTTCCGGACTCAGCCTCCTGGCCCAGAAACACATCCAGCGCCCGGTCATCGGTCCGCCCTGCTCGGAGCGGACCCGTCCTTGTTTTGCGCGCCGGGAGGGGCGGCCAGTCAGGGGATCGGGTCGAGAATGACCACCGGAATGACGCGTGTCGTCTTCGCCGGGTACTCCCCGATACCGGGATGGAGAGCGATGTGCTGGAGCCAGAGGCGCTCGCGTTCGGCGCCCTCGGCTGTGGAGGCTCGGGCCTTGAATTTCTTCAGGTCGACCTCGATCGTGGCGACCGGATCCTTGAGGAGGTTGTGGTACCAGCCCGGATGCGTCGGCGCACCGCCTTTGGACGCGGTCACGACATAGCGCCCACCGTCCATCGAGTAGGCGAGGGGACTCATCCGCTCCTCACCGGACTTCGCGCCGGTCGTCGTGAGCAGGAGCGCCTGTCGGCCGAGCCAATTGCCTGAGGTTGCGTGCCCAACCTCGCGGATGTCCTTGACGAGTTGGTCGTTGGCAGCGGCCCACGCGGCCATGACTTCGGGGGAGAGCATCGGTGATCGGGACCTCAAGTCTTCGGGGTGGGGCGCATTGTTGCGCGCGCAACAATCCTACCGCATCGGCTCGTGAAACGCCCCGAGAGCCGCGAAGCGGCGCACGCATTGACGGAGGGGTATCCGCAGCGCAGCGCCGCACCGCAATATGTGCGGGTAGTCGGCTATCCGGGACGCTCACAAGCGGGGCAGAATATTCAGCCTCGAGTAGACCGGTACCGCCCTGGCCAACCGCTCCCGGACGCGGGACACCCGATGGGACTTCAGAACCCAGCAGGCTTCACCCAGGCGATTGCAGAAGTGCTGGCCGAAGGATGGCCCGAATTGGGAAGACACCCTGTCCGCGAACACCTCGGCAACGTTTGACTCACGCGAGCTTCGATTCGGTCGCTCACGCGCCGTGTCATCATCTTTCGATGGCGAAGCTCAAGGATCGTTTCATCGGCCCGATGATGCTCCGCCGCCGTCTCATCGACGCGGGCACCACCGTTTCGGACTCTGTCCGGCCGCTCCAGACCTGGAGGCGACTCGCGTTACTGGCGGCTAGCGCATCCCTGGTGGCCGCATGCACCGGCAATGTCCCGATCGCCACCCCGACCCCGACGGTCGCCGGGGCTCCAGCGACCTCAACGCTTCCTTCGGCCTCCGCGGGAGACTCGTTGCCCGCGACCACGGACGCCCCGGCACCTCCGCCGGACCTGTCCGCTCGTCCGCTCACCTGGTTCGCACCCCTGCCCCCGATGCCGGGCCGAACCGGATCAACCGACTTCATGGACCAGTTCGCGGTCGAGGCTCCCTGGACGATGGCAGGGTCCCACGTCCAGGTCTTCAAGCTCTACGGCGAATGGGTGGCGTACCACGCGACCGCCCAGCAGCTGCAGGCGGCGATTGCGGGGATTTCCGCTCGCCACATGGCCCTGGCGGTCGAGGTCGGGCCCCTGGACCCACCGGCAGACTGCGGCATCGGCGTGGAGAGCTTCGCGGGCGTCGCCGAGGGCCGGCGGATCGCCGAGCGGATCCGCGCC
>JBDTQY010000232.1:0-1713 GCA_039931955.1 Chloroflexota bacterium | reverse complement strand
CGATGCCTATCGGCCCGATCCGTCCCGACTCTTTGACCTGCAGTCGTCTCGTCGCGAAGGTCGAACCGACGTCACGGTCGGCCTGGAGGTCGCGGACACGCTGGGCCTGGAAGCTGGTGGCTGGTTTCCCACGGTGGCCGGAGGGGCGGGGCTCGGCGAGGCGATGCGTCGTTTCGGTGGCGGTCTGCTCGTGCTGCCCGGGTCGGTCCGCCGGCCTAGTCTCGCCGAACGGATCCGCGGGATGACCCCGGATCGACTCGCCGGCCTCGGCGTGGCGCTGGTCATCTCGGACTGAAGGTCCGTCGCGCTTCGTGCCCGGTCGGTTCGCGGGCGGCTGGTGCCCGGGTGCACCAGCAATGGGCAATCCGCGTGGGAGCGCGACGCGAATAGGGGTCAGACCGTTCACCTCCCGACGGATCCCGGGAGTGCAGCGGCAGCCCCAGTAGCGCCAACCACCCATCGAACCTGGAGGAAGAACCCCATGCGCCGTCTCACCAGCGCCCTGCTCGCCGGCATGCTCGCCGTCGGCATCATCGCCGCCCCGGTCGCGGCTGCCGAGCCGCAGAAGAACATCGCCGAGATCGCGATCGCCAATGGCAACTTCAAGACCCTCGTCACCGCCCTGAGCTGCACCGGCCTGGTCCCGGCTGTCTCCGGCGCCGGCTCGCTGACCGTGTTTGCCCCGACCGATAGCGCGTTCGGCAAGCTCGGTCTCAACGCCAGCAACGTCTGCAAGCTCCCCAAGACGCTCCTCACGAAGATCCTGACCTACCACGTGGCCGGCCAGGAGCTGTTCGCCAAGGACGTGCTCGCGGCCTCGAAGATCAAGATGCTGAACGGCCTCTATACCTTCCCGTCCGTCCGGAACGGCAACGCCTACATGAACTGGTACAGCAAGATCGTCGCGACCGACATCGACGCCTCCAACGGCGTGATCCACGTCATCGATCGGGTGCTGATCCCGTACCGTCTCTGGTAGATCGCTCGATCTCGCGAACCCTGGAACGGCCCCGCTCGCAAGAGCGGGGCCGTTCTCTGTCCCGTGGGGCCTGAGGGCCGGCTGGCGGCGCCCGAAACCGGCAGTCCCGCCAGTCCCGCGAGGCCCTCGACCCTGGACCCGCGACTGACAGTCGCGTATTCGCACCTGAACAGCGTCCCGTGAGGCCCTCGACCCTGGACTCGCGACTCACGGTCGCGTATTCGCACCTGAGGGGCGTGCCGTGAGGCCCTCGACCCTGGACCCGCGACTCACAGTCGCGTATTCGCGCCTGAGGGGCGTACCGTGAGGCCTTCGACCCCGGATCCGCGACTCACAGTCGCGACTTCGTGCCGACCGGCGCCCCGCGAGGCCTTGGACCCTGGATTCGCGACTCACAGTCGCGCCAGCAGGGCGACTTCGCGCGCGCAGCGTGGACCTACCCCTCCGCCTCCGTGGCCTCGTCGAGGCCGCCGTGGTAGTCGGCGCTGTCCGGGCGCCCGATCTGAGCGTGTGGCACGACCGCGCCCCGGCGCAGACCGCGGAAGTCGGCGAGTGAGTTCCAGCCGCGGTCCGCGTTCTTCTCGAGGAACCGGGTCATCCCGTCCTTGAGGTCGGCGATGACGTTCGGCCCGATGGCGTGATCCAGCATCGCGGCCGTGGCCACCTGCACCGTGCCGCAGCCGAGCAGGAAATAGTTGAGCGCCTGGTCGAAGCCGGAGATCCCGCCGATCCCG
>JBDTQY010000231.1:0-3171 GCA_039931955.1 Chloroflexota bacterium | reverse complement strand
AACCCGACGTGAAGCTCTCGGTCATGCAGGAGAACCTGGCACGCGGCCTGTCCGTGGTCAGCCGGGCCGTCTCCACCCGCAGCACTCTGCCCGTGCTCGCCAACGTGCTCCTCCGTACCGAGGACGCTGGGCTGAAGCTCACGGCCACGAACCTCGAGATCGGCATCACCTACTGGGTCCCAGGCAAGATCGAAACAGACGGAGCGACCACGGTTCCCGCAAAGCTCCTGACGGATCTCGTGAACTCCCTCCAGGGGGGTGACCGGATCGACCTGGATCTCGGCCCGGGAGAGACATTGGACCTGCGCTGCGGCCGCTTCGCTTCGCACCTCAAGGGGATCGACGCCGAGGAGTTCCCTGCGATCCAGACAACCGGCGAGCGTCCGACGACGCGGATCGCCCAGAATGCGCTCCGCAAGGCGCTTGAGCAGACCGCCTTCGCCGCAGCGACCGACGAAGCGAGACCGATCCTGACCGGCGTTCTGTGCCGATTCGAGGGGACCACGCTGACGCTCGCCGCCGCGGATAACTACCGGATCGCCGTCAAGACGATCCCGATCCTCGATGCCGTGACCGACACGAGCGTTGTCGTGCCGGCCCGCGCGCTCACCGAGTTGATGCGAGTCCTCTCGGATAACGACAGCCCGGTCGAGATCGTGCTGGCGCAGGCACGTAACCAGATCCTCTTCCACCTCGAGGGCATCGACCTGGTGAGCCGCCTCATTGACGGGCAGTTCCCCAACTACCAGTCCGTCATGCCGCAGGCCCACACGACACGAGCCGTGCTGGACCGGGAGGAGCTCCTCCGCGCCGTCCGGCCCGCTGCGCTGATCGCCCACGAATCGGCCAACATCGTGAAGCTCCAGGTGGGCGGCGAAAGCGACGCCGGCATCACCGTCAGCGCCAATGCGGAAATCGGCGACCACGTCGGCCAGGTCGAGGCGAGCGTCGAGGGTGACGGAACGACCATCGCCTTCAACGCCAAGTACCTCGCAGACGTGCTGACGAACGTGACGGCCGACCAGTTCGCCCTTGAGTTGCAAGGACCGCTGGCGCCGGGCGTCTTCAAGCCGATCGGCGACGACAACTACGTGCATGTCGTCATGCCGGTCCGCACCACCTCCTAGAGCCCCCGTCACGCTTTCTGTCGTCCGCCTCGCCGACCTGCGGGGATACGCGAGCGCGGAGGTTCGCTTCGGGCCAGGCCCCCAGCTCCTCTGGGGCCCGAATGCCGCCGGCAAGACAAGCCTGCTGGAGACCATCGTGTTGCTGGCGTGGGGACACTCGCACCGGACGACGACGGACGCGGAGCTGATCCGTTGGGGAGCTGATGTCGCCCGCGTCGAGGCAGTCGTAGGCGGTGACACCCTCGAGGTCGTTCTCGTGCGACCCGGAGGCTCCGGGGTCCCCGGTGGAGCACGCAAGCGGATCCAGGTGAATGGCGTGCCGCGTCGCGCGGCTGCCCTGAGCAACGCTCTGCGTGTCGTCCTCTTCGCTCCCGAGGAGATGCTTCTCATCGCCGGGCCGCCCGCGCTGCGGCG
Source organism: Chloroflexota bacterium (assembly GCA_039931955.1). Classification (GTDB taxonomy): domain Bacteria; phylum Chloroflexota; class Limnocylindria; order Limnocylindrales; family CSP1-4; genus UBA5189. Next base: position 1,630 of record JBDTQY010000231.1, on the reverse strand, counting down.
TGCCGCGTTGGATCGGATCGCGGCCGCAAGGCACCCGGCCTACGGCCCGACCCTGGCCGCCTACACCCGGGCGCTGCAACAACGGAACAGCCTGCTCCGCGCGATCCGCGAGGAAACGGCCGACCGAGACCAGCTCCGCTACTGGGATAAGCCATTCCTTGACGCCGGGGGCGAGGTGGTGGCGATGCGCGAGCGAGTACTCGGGGAGCTCGCAGGGCCGCTGGCTGCGGCTCACGCCGAGATCGCTCCCGAGGAAGCGGGACGGGCGGCCCTCAGCCTCCGGTACGAGACAAACGCGCCGGCCCGCGACGGCGAAAATGCCCGCGCCGCCCTCGAGCGGCGGCTCGCCGACACCGCCGAGAAAGAGGCCTGGAATGGGTCGACGCTGGTGGGTCCGCACCGCGACGACGTGGCCTTCATTCTCGAAGAACGCGATCTTGCCGGATTCGCCTCGCGCGGGCAGCAGCGAACGGCAATCCTCGCGTTCAAGCTTGCCGAGCTCGACCTCCTCACGGCCCTGGATGGGCGCCCCCCACTGCTTCTGCTGGACGACGTCTTCTCGGAGCTTGATCCCGACCGGCGTTCGCACCTCGTCCGCCGCATCGCCGCCCTGCCTCAGGCGTTCGTGACGACCACGACGCTGGACGATCTCGATCCCGCCCTGCTCGCGATCGCCGACAGCTGGCGGGTGGATGCGAACGCAGACCAGCCCCAAGGGTTGGCGAACGCGCCCACGGCGACCGGTGCCACGCTCACCGGCCCAAGCCGCCCGGGTGCGGCGTGAGCGACGAACCCGAGCGCCGCCGCCGCCGGCCGATGTCGCGGATCGGTGACCTGATCCCAGCGGTCGCAACCGAGCTCGGTCTGGCGGACGAGCTCCGCCGGGCGCGGATGGTGGCGACCTTCGACGCGATCGTCGCCGAGCGCGTTCCGGCAGCCCACGGTGCGTGCCGGGCGCTGCGCGTCGACGGACAGACGCTGGTCGTTGAGGCCGACGCCCCAATCGTCGGACAGGAACTGCGTCTCCAGGCCCAGGTGCTCGTAATGGCCTTCCGGGTCGCTCCTGGCGGAGCCCGCGTCGACGACCTTCGTATCACGGTTCGCAGGCCCGGATCGTCACGTTGAGGCGGGTCGGCATCGTCAGCGTGCGATAATCCCGCCCCGGCCGACCACCCAAGATCCGCCGCAGAGGCTTGCATGGCCACACGGCTCCAGATGAAACTCGGCGTACTCGCCGACCAAGAACTGCACCCAGACTCGCCGGATACGGTCCTCGTCGTCGAGCCCACCGTAGGCTCGCGGGCTCGTTCAAAGGGGCAGCTGTACCTGTTGGTCAGCTCGATGGTCCCAGGCCCCAGGGCGCGGGAGGCGACCCGGCTCGTTGCCGACGTCATTCGCCACGAGTACTACTACGACGAGTCCGCCGGGATCCGGGTCTGCCTGATCAAGGCGATCCTGGCCGCCAACAAGCGATTGACGCACGCCCGCGAGCGCTCGGCCCTCGTGGGGGCTGCGGGCGAGGCGGGTGGTGGGGCGCCGATCGGGATCGCCGTCGCCGTAGTGCGCGACCGGGAACTCTACGTCGCCACCGTGGGGCCCGCGGAGGCCTACCTCATCCGCCAGGCGCGCC
>JBDTQY010000230.1:0-6646 GCA_039931955.1 Chloroflexota bacterium | reverse complement strand
GGACGCGCGCGTCGGCGAGCGCCTCGTAGCCGAGCAGCCACGAAAGTTCGCGGACGATCTCACGGAATTTCTTTGGTTCCGTGGTCTCGTCCCGCAGGATCCCAAGCTTGTGCAGAACGGCCGGATGTTGCGAGACATGGAGCGTCGGCATGGTCATCGACGGGATCCTCCAAGGTGCGTTGTGGCCGCGTCGGGTCGTGAACTGGGGGCGTCGGCAGCATCGTAGACCATCGGCGACCCGTCGCGGAATAGCTCGTCGTTGACGGCATCGATGCTCATCTCTACCGTTGCCGACGGGCAACCCGATTGACCAGGAGGACCTTCCGAGCCGTGGCGTCATCAGCATCCCCAGATCGTTCGCGCGAACGCCGCGCAGCCGCACCGGTCCTCGTTCGTCACGTGCGAAACGGTGTCGAGGAGAGCGTCCACCGCGGCGACGTCGTCGAGGTGGATGTGGGTGGTCGGGTCCTGCGAGCTCTGGGCGATCCGGACCGCCTCGTCAATCTCCGATCATGCGTCAAGCCGTTCGGACTGGCCGCGCTGGTCATGGCGAAGGGCGTTGCCGATCTTGAGCTGGAGGCAGCCGAGTTGGCCGTGATGGCGAGCAGCCATTCGGGCGAGGACATTCACGTCCGGACGCTCCAGGCCCTCTATCGCCGGACCGGGGTCAGCCAGGCCATGCTCGCCTGCGGATCCGAGGGCATGCCCCTGGACGCCCTGACCGCGGCGCGCCTGGCCCGCGACGGTGAGAAGGCGAGCCCCGTCCGCCACATGTGCTCAGGTCAGCACTCCGTATTCCTTCTTCTCTGTCGGGTGGGCGGATGGGAGCCCACCGGCTACTGGCTCGAGGAGCACCCGGCCCAGGTTGCCTACCGAGCCGCGGTGGCGACCGCGTTCGGGACAACGGCGCCGAAGCTGAAGCTCGGGATCGACGGCTGCGGCATCCCCACGTATGCCTTCCCGCTGCGCGAGGTCGCCCGCGCGTATGCGTTCCTGGCGGAGCCGGGGGCGGTCAAACCGGGCGACCCGCGGGCACCCCTGGCGGGTGCGCTGACGGTCGTCCGGGACGCCATGCTGGCCCACCCCGAGATGGTGGCGGGCAGCCGCGACCGGCTCGACACGTCCGTGATGAAGGCCACCCCAGGGCGCCTCATCTCCAAGGGCGGAATGGAGGCGCTCCGCGGTCTGGCGATCCTGCGCGGACCGCGCGGCAACGGCGGCGACCAACCTGCGTCTGGGATGGCTGTCAAGATCGAGGATGGGGACGGCTACGATCGAGGCACCTGGGCTGCCACGGTGGAGGCGCTTCGACAGGCTGGCGTCCTGGCCGGGCAGTCGCTCCGCGTCCTCGGCCGATACCACAAGCCCGTGGAGACGGACCCGCACGGCCGGATCAGTGCCGAATCGATCTCTTCGTTCGAGTTGGCGCCGCTCCATGAACTGATCGGCCGCGGCTGAGGGATCTTGCCCCTGTGCCCGACCGCCAAGGCCCGCCATCGTGAGCGGGTCGCTGCGCCGGAGCAACAAGTCGGCGACACTTGACAAAGATGGCCAACGATCCATTTCGTACGCTCGGGCTCAAGTCGGGCGCCACGCCCGTCGAGATCAAGCGCGCCTATCGAGTGCTGGCCAAGGCGAACCATCCGGATTCGGCAGGCGATGCCGCACTCGCCAGATTTCTGGCGATCCAGGCCGCCTACGAGCAGTTGATCGGTGGGAGTGCGATGCCTCCGACCCGGGGCCGTTCTGCCGCTTCAACGACGCAGCCGTGGCGCGCCGATCCGGAGCGAAGCCGCGGATCCTGGACTGGGGCGCGGGGCAGCACCGCCGGACGGGGCTCCAGCACCGCCGGGCAGGGCGGCAACAACGCCGGGGAGGGCGGCAGCGCAGGCGCGGGATCGCGCGGGAGCCAGGGTTCCCGGCGTGGGCGCACCACGAGTGACGGCGGACCAGCCAGCGGGGCCGGATCGGGCGCCGGAGCCCGGGCAGGGACCGGCGGCGCGCGCCGGCGGGGCACGAAGAAGGCCACCTTTGGCTCGACGACCTATGACGAGGCCCGCGAGGGCCACGATCCCACCTGGCAGGGGGCCTCCTGGTACGGCCAGAGCAGCGGCGAGTTCTGGACCGTCAACCCGCGCGAGTACGCGGATCCGCGCAAGCACGGCCCCGAATACCTGACCCGGGCGGCGGAACGCGCCGCGCGCGCGGCGGCGCGGGCCGAAGCAAGTGGAGGGGCAGCTCCAGGTCCGGCGGGTACGTTCGCTCCGGGCACAGCGCCGACGGGTGAGCCGGCCGCTCGGCCGGCCCGCGAGGGGAACGACGAGGCCCGCGCAGAGGCCGAAGCCGGGGCCTGGGCAGCACGCGAAGCCCGGGCCGAGGCGGCTCAGGCGGCAGACGCAGCCCGGGTTCGCGCCTCCGAGAAGGCCGCCGCCGCGCGTGGCCATTCCTATCGCGGCTCCGAGGGACGTGACGGGACCCCGGTCGAGCCCCTTGATCTCGGCCTTGAGTCGGCCCTCGCATCGAGGTGGGGGCGCCTGGAGCGGAGCCCCTACCGCCGTCTGATTCTGGCGCTGCTGGCATGGCCGCCGATCGGGATCGCGGTTGCGTCTCTGATAGGCCAGGCGACCGGCTGTGCTGCATTTTCGGCCACCTGTACCACCACGGCGTCGCTCTATCCGTGGCTCGCCCAGGCGGCGGTGATCCTTGCGCTGCTTCTTCTTCCCGGTGCTGCCCGCCTGCTCGTCGGTGGGACGGTGGCGGTCTTTGTACTGGCTTTCCCAGTGGCCGCGATCCTCATCCGGCGTGATGGCCCATTCGATCCGGCGTACGGCCCCACCCAGCTGATGGGCGCGATGGCGTTCGTGTGGCTCGGCGGCGTTGCATTCGTGGCCCTTCTCCGGCTCCGTGGGCGGCGGACGCGCTGACCCGTATGCTCACGCGATGACGTCACCTTCAGCACCGCGTCGGCATGGCGACCGGGAGATGTCCACGGCCGCCCAGGAATACCTGCTCAAGTTGCGGGTGATGACCGGCGACGGAGCTCGCGTGACGGCGGCCATGGTCGGTCGCAAGGTTGGAGTCAGCCCGCAGGCAGCCAGCGAGATGTTTCGCCGACTGATCGTCGATGGACTTGTCATCCAGGCCGATGGTAGGGAACTCGTCCTGACACCGGCCGGGCGCGCCGCGGCAGACGGGATCTTTCGCCGTCACGCCCTCTGCGAGTGGCTGCTGACGGAGATCGTCGGTCTCGGCTGGGCCGAGTCGGATGTCGAGGCCGAGCGACTCCAGGCGGCGATCTCGCCGCGCGTCGAGGCGCAACTGGACGAGCTCTTCGGCCACCCTGAGACCTGCCCGCATGGCAACCCGATCGATGTCGAGGCAACAGGCCGACGCCCGGAGGGGATGCCGCTGTCCGAATCAGGCGCCGGCGATCACGTCACCATCTACCGCATCACGGAAGAGGCCGAGGAGGATCCAGCCCTGCTCTCGTATCTCGAGGCCCGGGGCCTCCGGCCGGGAGCCGAGGTCACCGTCCTCGCCCGGTCCGGATCGCTCGACTCGCTGACGCTCGATGGCCCATTGGGCAGGGCGACGCTTGGGCTGCGACCGGCTGGGCTCATCCGCGTGCTCCCGGGTTCCGCCGATCGGACCCTGTTCCACCAGGTTCCGGGGCCCGTCCGATAGCGCCGCCTGAGCCCTCGGCCGCGCCTGGCGTGGCGTCCGTCGCTCCGGCATCGTCGGTGATCCTTGAGCCTGCGTATCCATTGGCGATGGCGCGACTGCTGCTCCGGCCGTACGAGCTGGGCGACATCGATGCCGCCCATGACATCTTCGGACGCGTGGAAGTGGCTCGCTACATCGACTGGGAACCGATGGATCGCGATGCCGCGGAGGCGCTGGTTCGTCGGCGAATCGGGCAGACCCGGATCGCGCGGGAAGGTGAGGGGATCGGCCTCGCCGTGGTCGTACGTGAGACCGGCCGCATGGTAGGCGAGATCGTCCTCTGGCTCGTCAGCGCCGGCAGTCGGCAGGCGGAGGTCGGCTGGGTGATCCATCCGGATGTCCAGGGCAGGGGGTACGCGACGGCGGCAGCCATGGCCGTGCTCCGGCTGGGCTTTAAAGACCTGCAACTCCATCGGATTTCGGCCGAATGCGACCCGCGAAACGGGGCGTCGATCCGACTGATGGAGCGGCTGGGCATGCGACGGGAGGCCCATCTCCGCGAATTCCGGTGGCATAAAGGAGAGTGGATCGATTCGCTCGTCTACGCGATCCTGGAGGACGAATGGCGAGTGGCGACAGCCAATGGACCGGGAAGCCATGCCCACCCGTAGAATCAAGTCCATGACAGACATCCGCGTTCGAATCGCTCCGAGCCCGACCGGGCCCCTCCACATCGGTACCGCCCGGACCGCGCTGTTCAATGCGCTGTACGCCCGGCACACGGGCGGGACGTTCCTCCTCCGGCTCGAGGACACCGACATCGCCCGCAGCACGGTCGCCTTCGAGACCGACATCCTCGAGGGCCTGCACTGGCTGGGCATCACCTGGGCCGAAGGTCCGGATGCGACCGGCGGCGAGGATCGTGGGCCGTTCGGCCCGTACCGGCAGATGCAGCGCCTGGAGCGGTACGCGGAAGCCGCGACCGATCTCCTCGCTCGCGATCTTGCCTACCCGTGCTTCTGCACAACCGAGGAACTCGACGCGGATCGTAAGGCGCAGGAGGCCGCTCATCTGCCACCGAAGTACGTTGGACGCTGCGGCCTGCTGAGTGGCGAAGAACGGGCCTCGCGCATCGCGGCGGGCGCACGCTCGGCAACGCGGTTCCGGGTCGCTCCCGGCATCGTCGGGTTCGATGACGCGGTTCGCGGTCGCGTCGAGATCGATGCGACGAACCTCGGTGGGGACTTCGTGATCGTTCGCGGTGACGGGACGCCGCTCTACCACTTCACGGTCGTGGTGGACGATGCGGCCATGCAGATCAGCCACGTCATCCGGGGCGAGGATCACCTCTCCAACACGCCGAAGCACATCCTCCTGTTCCGGGCCCTCGGGTACGCGGAGCCGGTCTTCGCCCACCTCCCGCTGATCCTCAACCCGGATCGGACCAAGATGAGCAAGCGGAAGAGCCAGACGGCGATCTCCGACTACATCGCCCAGGGGTTCATCCGCGAAGCCCTCGTCAATTACCTGGCGCTTCTCGGCTGGTCCACCGGCACCGAAGAGGAGATCCTCGGTTTCGACGAGATCGCCGAGCGATTCGATCTGGACCATGTCCAGAAGGGCGGGGCGGTTTTCGACCGCGAACGACTCGAATGGATCAACGGACAGTGGATCCGGCGACTCGACGACGACGACCTGGTGACTCGCCTCCTGCCGTTCCTCGAGGCCGAGCACGTGGCCGGCCGCATCGACCACACGCCGGCGGCGGATGAGGTCCGGATCGTCCTGCCGATGATCCGCGAGCGGCTCCCGATCCTCGGTGCGGTCGGGGATCTCATTGGCTTCCTCTGGATCGACCAGCTCACGGTGGATCCGGCCACCCTGGTGCCCAAGCGCTGGGACGCGACGACCACGCGCGACGGTCTGTCGGCTGCCCGGGACGCCATCGCTGAGACCGGCTCCGTGAGTTTTGAGGCGGACGAGCTCGAACCACCGCTCCGAGCCCTCGCGGAGTCACGTGGCTGGAAGGCGGGCGACCTGTTCATGGCCATCCGAGTCGCGGTCACGGGCCGGACGGCCACGCCGCCGCTGTTCGACACGCTGGTGGCGCTCGGTCGAGACCGGACGCTCGCTCGCCTCGACGCCGCCATCGGGACGCTCGGGAGCTGACGCAGGGGCGTGTCGCGTCGCTCGGCCCAATCCGCCGTTAACAATTGGCCGTATCCTCGAGGACATGGCGCAAACGATCCTGGTCGTCGAGGACGAGCCGACGCTTCGGGAAACGCTCGCGGATGCCCTTGAATCCGAGGGTTTCGTGGTCACGACCGCGGGCGATGGGCGAGCCGCGCTCGAACGCTTTCGGGCGGATCGCCCAAACCTGATCCTGCTGGACGTGATGCTGCCGGAACTATCCGGAATCGACGTCTGTCGGATCATCAGGGCGGAGTCTTCGGTGCCCATCATCATGCTCACGGCCAGGGGTTCAGAGGTCGACAAGGTCGTGGGCCTCGAGCTCGGTGCCGACGACTACGTGGTGAAGCCGTTTTCCATCCGCGAGCTGTCGGCGCGGATCCGGGCGATCTTCCGCCGGGGCGACCAGATCGCTGCCGAAACCGGGAACGAGGTCGACATCGGCGACGTGCGGGTGGATCTGGCCGGGCATCGACTGCTCCGTGACGGGGTCGAGACCCGTGTCAAGCCGAAGGTGTTCGAGTTACTCGCGTTCCTGATCAAGCATGCCGGCCAGGTCGTGACCCGCGACCAGTTGCTCGAGCTCGTCTGGGGCTACGACTACGCAGGAGAAACCAGGACCGTCGACGTTCATGTCCACTGGCTTCGCGCAGCGATCGAGCCAGATCCGCGACATCCGACCGTCATCCAGACGATCCGAGGCGTGGGCTACGTCCTGCGTAAACCCTAGAGGATCCTGCTGAGGACTTCCCAGGCGAGACACGCGGCGGCGCCGGAGGCCGGGATGGTCAGG
>JBDTQY010000229.1:0-6421 GCA_039931955.1 Chloroflexota bacterium | reverse complement strand
GACCCCGTCCATGTTCACGACGGTGCTGGCGCGGGCAATGGCCATGGCGACCGGGGGCTCGCCTTCGTCTCGGGATGGCGACGGACTCGACGGTCGCGCTCAAAGGCGAGCTGGATCTCGGCAGTCGGGCCCCCTCCCGTAGACTTCCGGCTGCATGGCTACCACCACCGACTACTACGCCACCCTCGGCCTCGACCGCGGGGCGACCGACGCTGAGATCAAGAAGTCGTTCCGGAAGCTCGCCCAACAGTGGCATCCGGATGTCAACGTCGATCCGGCGGCGCAGGCTCGATTCAAGGAGATCAACGAGGCCTACCAGGTCCTGTCCGACCCGGAGCGGCGGCAGCGGTACGACGTCTTCGGCAACGCCGGGGTCGAGGGCGATCCGAACATGGCCGGCTTCGGCGGTTTCGGCGACATCTTCGACGCCTTCTTCGGTGGTGCCGCGGGCGGCGCAGCTGGGCGTCGCGGCCGACCTGCAGCGGGCTCCGATCTCCGCTATGACCTCCGGATCACCTTCACCGAGGCCGTCCTGGGTACGGAGAAGGAGATCGAGTTCCCAGTCCTTGGCCGCTGTGAGACCTGTTCCGGCCTGGGCGCCAAAGCCGGAACCGAGGCGGTCACCTGCACGCAGTGCAACGGGCGGGGTGAGGTCCGGTCGGTGCGCCAGACGATGCTCGGCCAGATGGTCAACGTGACTACCTGCCCTCGATGTCACGGCGACGGCAAGATCGTCGAGACGCCCTGCGAGACATGCCGCGGGGACGGGCGAACCGAACGAAAGAGCACGCTCCGGGTCAAGGTACCGGCCGGGATCGACGAGGGCCACCAGATCCGCCTCTCGAACGAGGGCGAGGTCGGGCCGCGCGGCGGGCCGGCCGGCAGCCTGTACGTGGCGGTCCACGTGGCGCCCCACCCGAGCCTCAAACGGGACGGCACGGAGCTCTATTACGAGGCAACCGTGGGGATCGCCCAGGCCGCCCTGGGGACCAGGATCCTCGTCCCCACGGTCGAGGGCGAGGAGGACGTCGAGGTCAAGTCAGGAACGCAGCCCGGTACGGAGATCCGATTGCGTGGCCGGGGTGTCCCGCATCTCCGGCGGACCGGTTCGAGAGGCGACCTGCACGTGATCGTTGACGTAGGCGTCCCGACGCGGCTGACCAAGGCCGAACGGGAAGCCCTCCACACCTATGCGGAGGCCGCCGGCGAAATCGTCACCGGCGGTGGGGGAATCCTCGACCGCGTCCGTGACGCGCTTGGCTGACGATTCCGGGAACAACGCCGGTGTTGTTCGCTCGACCTGGCTTGAACTGTCCGTGGTGGTGGATATCGAGGCAGTCGAGGCCGTCAGCGAGATCCTCGGACGCTTTGCTCCTGGCGGGTCGAGCGTCGAGCCAGCCTTCGAGTTGATCGATGAGGGGCTCGGAGCCCGCGTCGATACCTCCCGACCGGCGGTCGTCCGGGCCTACGTTCCGGCGGGGGATGTCGCCGCGGCGCACGAGGCCGCGCTCGAAGCCGAGACCGCCCTATCGCACCTCCAGGCGTTCGGGCTGCGACCCATCGGGGAGCTGCAGACCAGGCCCGTGGACGAAGCGGACTGGGCCGACGCATGGAAAGCGCACTTTCCGGTTATGCGGATCGGCCGCCGCATTGTCATTCGCCCAACCTGGCGCCGTCATCGAGCCTTGCCTGGTGACGTGGTCCTGGCCCTCGACCCGGGCATGGCCTTCGGGACCGGTCTCCACCCCACCACGCGCCTGTGCCTGAGGGAAATGGAGCACGCAGCCGACCGCGGTGAGCTTGCGGGCGCACGCGTGCTCGATGTCGGATGCGGGTCCGGCATCCTGGCGATCGCCGCCGCTCGCCTCGGAGCGTCGGTGATCCTCGGCGTGGACACTGATCCGATCGCCGTTGAATCGACGACGGCCAATGCCCTCCGCAACGACCTCGCCCGGCAGATCCGGGCGCAAGGCGGGTCGCTGCCGACCGGAGAGGCAGCGCACGACGTGGTCCTGGCCAACCTCATTGCCTCGGTCCTCATCGCCCTCGCCGGCGCCTTGCGCGCCGAAGTGCGTCCCGGGGGCATCGTCCTGGCGTCCGGGATCTTCGTGGATCGGGAAAGGGACGTCAGAAGCTCGTTCGAGGCCGCCGGCCTCGTGGTCCAGGGCCGCGCGGAAGAAGGCGACTGGGTCGCCCTGGTCGCTCGCCGACCAGACTGAGTGGTCGCCCTGGTCGCTCGCCGACCAGACTGAGTGGTCGCTCTGGTCGCTCGCCGACCAGACTGAGTGGTCGCCTCTACAATCGGTGTGATGCCGACTTCCTTACTGCCGATCCTGCTGATCGTGCACGTCAGTCTCGCCGTAAGCCTGTTCCTGCCGTCCGTCCTGTTGCCGTTCGCCCTGCGTGCCCAGAGCGTTGCTTCGGAGTCAACGGGGCCTGCCATGCGCAGCCTTTTGTGGCTCCAGTCGAGCGGCACGATCTTCGTCGGGATCGGCCTGGCCGTCACGGGCGTCCTGCTCGTCGTGACCCTCGGGTCCTCGCTCCTGTCGCAGCCGTGGCTCCTGATCGCGCTGTTGGTCTATGCCGTGAACCTGCTCATCGCCTTCTTCATCCAGCGACCGAATTTGCGGGGTCTGCTCGGGATTCGAGCATCTCGCGACGATCGGGTCTGGGCGGCGCGCGCCCGCCAGCAGCGGTACGTCTCGTACCTGATGGCCGGTTTCGTCGGGATCGTCGGGTTCTTGATGAGCACCAAGCCGGCTCTCTGGTGAGCCGATGAGTGACGAGCACGCCACCTGCCTGTTCTGCCGGATGGTGGCTGGCGATGTGCCCGCCACGCGAGTCGCCGAGGACGACCTCGTCCTCGCCATTCGAGATATCGCGCCGCATGCCCCGACTCACATCCTCCTGATGCCGAAGCGCCATGTCACCTCGGCCGTGGAGCTGGGGCCGGAAGACGCGACGCTCCTCGGGGCGCTGTTCGGGATGGCGGCGTCCATCGCCCGGGACGAGGGCATCGATGATGCAGGCTATCGCGTCGTGACCAATGTCGGGGCGTGGGGAGGCCAGTCCGTGGACCACCTGCATTTCCACCTGATGGGTGGCCGTCCCTTCGGGTGGCCGCCGGGATGAGCGATCCTTGGCCCCCGATTCCACCCGGACCCGCCGACGCGGCGGGCGGTCGCTCGTCCGATCCTGCGCCGTCGCGGAATGCACCGCCGAGTCCGCCCCCGACGGATCCAACCCGCACGCGCCCTTCCGCGAACCGTCGCGCCCTGCGGATGACGATCATGGTCGTCGGGGCACTCCTGGTCCTTGGGGCCCTCGCGACGGGGCGCACCCCTGCGCCCGGGAGTCCCACGTTCCCGCCAGCCGGGACAACCACCGGCCCGGCCGGTGCTGCGGCCGCCACGACGCGGAGCCTCATCTCCAGCACCCTCGGTTCCGCCGGCTTCCAGATCCAGGACGTCCAGACGACCTATCGTCCGGCGGAGGCGGCTCGGCTCACCGCAGCGCCAAGAGTCGTGGTTCGAGCTGTCATCCCTGATGATCCGGATCACGGCCGGCTGGTGATCTACGAATTCGTGACCACTGCGGTGGCGACGAGCGCCGCGGAAGAGCAGGCCGCCTATGTCGCCAGCGGGATCGGACAGATCCAGTTCCCGCCCGATACGCAGTTCACCATCCGGGTCATCGGGTCGACGGTCGTCTTCTACTCGTGGTCTGAGGCGAACTCCCCGGACTTCGAACGAGCAACCGCGATCTCGACGGCACTCCAGGAACTGGGCTTCGGGGTCGTCGTTCCCAGCTAGGTCCGGCTCTCGGTACCGTCGCCTCGCGACACGGGTAGCGGCGAATCGACCCTCGCCCATTCGCGGACCCTGTCGCGCTTCACCTTGAGGGTGTGCGTCCTCGGAAAGTCGTCCTCTGGCCATAGCCGCCAGCCCGCGATCCGCTGGTTGGGGCTCAGTCGCGCATTGGCAGCCTTGACGGCGGCGGCGAGCTCGCTTCGGAGGGCCGATGTGCCTGCCTCGCGCCCGCCCGGTCCGGGCTGCTCGGTGGGCGAGGCGACGGGAACCCCCGCGGACACCCCTCCCGGTGAGGCCTCCCCGCCAGATGGCGTGCCTTGTGGGCCTGGGGCAAGGAGGACCGCTTCGATCCGGCCGGGACTGGTCTCGAGGACGATCGATGCGCGGATTCCGACGATGCGGAGCGCGTTCTCGATGTCCTCGGGATAGACGTTGAAACCGTTGGGCAGGACGATGATGTCCTTCTTCCGGCCCGCCAGTATCAGCCGACCGCCGGCATCGAGATGCCCGATGTCCCCGGTCCGGTACCAGCCGTCCGTGGTGAAGGCCTCGGCCGTCGCCTGGGGCAGGTTCCAGTAGCCGTGGAAGACCGTTGGCCCCTTGAACTGGATCTCGCCGTCCTCTGCCAGGCGGAGGCTCACGCCCTCCGGAGGTCGACCGACGGTGCCGGGCTGATGGTCGACCAGGGTTGTGCACGTGCCGGTCCCGGTCTCGGTTGACCCATAGCCCTGGAGGACGGTGACGCCCATGTCCTCCCATGCCTCCTGGAGGTTCGGCGGAAGGAACGCTCCGGACGACAGCAGGAGGCGCAGGTGACCGCCGAGCTGGGCGTGGACGCTCGCGAAGAGTCGTCGCCGGACCCAGGCCGGCAGCCGCCGCCCTATCGATCGCAGGCGATTGAACGCCGCCGATCGTCCGCGCTTGTTCACCTCGCGCTCGACGGCGCTCCAGAACAGGTCCAGCACCTGCGGGACCAGGATCAGCGTCGTCGTTCGATGCTCACGCAGGGCGTCGAAGATCAGGCGCGGGTTCCGACTCCGCAGGTAGAGGATGTCCGCGCCCACGGACAGAGCGTAGAACAGGCCCACCGACTGCTCGAGGAGGTGCGAAAGGGGCAGGAGCGAGACGATCCGATGCTCCATCGGCGGAACGATCCGATGGAACGTGGCGATCGAGGCCGAGAGGTTGTCGTGACCCAGCATCACGCCCTTGGGCGTGCCCGTCGTACCGGATGTGAAGATGAGTTCCGCGATGTCCGCCGGCGAGGGCCGGCGCCAGCTCGCCACGCTGGCTTCCCAGTCGGCCGGGAACGCCGCATCCGGCTCGGCGCAGAGCGCCTCCACGGTCGAGGTCGGGAAGGCTTCGAGGTGCGCCTCACGAGGGTCGGGTGCCTCGCGCCCGACGCCCAGGGCGAGGTGCCGAGCACCCGACGATCGGACAATTCCCTCGAGCCCCTCGATCGACATCCTGAGATCAAGTGGCACGACGACCAGTCCTGCCCGCATCGCGCCGAAGTAGACGGCCGCCAGTTCCGGCGTGGATGGAGCCCATGTCAGGAGTCGTTCGCCCGGCGCAAGACTCAGCGCTCGCAGTCGCCAGGCCGCGATCCGGGTCCGACGATTCAGTTCCACGTAGGTCCACGTGCGTTTCGAACCGTCATCCAGGTGGATCGACAGCGCCGGTCGCGGCCCGAACTCGGCGACGGCGGCATCCAGCAGGTCCAGAAGGGTGTTCAATGCGTGCGTCCTCGCTTTACGGTTTAGACGCTCAGTCTCGAGGACCGTCACGACCGTCGGCTCGGTTTCACGCCGGGCCGGGGTCACCTGACAGGGCGAGGATGCTCCAGCCAGCGTCGACCTCAATGGTCTGGCCTGTGACCGCGCCGCTCGCGTCGGATGCCAGCCAGGCCACGGCCCCGGCGACGTCGTGACTCGTGATCCCGCGCCGCAGCGGAGCGACCGCCTCGCCGCGTCGGTACAGCGTCCGGAACCCTGGGACGCCCATGGCCGCCACAGTCCGGACCGCACCCGCGCTGACCGCATTGACGCGGATGCCGCTGGGGCCGAGGTCGAATGCGAGATGCCGGACCGACGCCTCGAGCGCCGCCTTGGCGATACCCATCACGTTGTAGTTGGGAATGACGCGCCGGGACCCGATCGCGGTCAGGGTCACGATGGATCCGCCTCCCTCCATCAACGGCTCAGCTGCCCGGGCGAGACTGACCAGCGAGTAGGCACTGACATCGATGGCCGCCTGGTAGTCCTCGCGGGTCGTATCGGTGAACCGGCCCGCCAGCGCACCCCGCGGTGCATTCGCCAGTGCATGGATGAGGATATCCAGCCGTCCGTCGAAGACGGCAGCGGCCCGCTCCATCACTGTGGCGACCGATGCATCATCGCGGACGTCGCAACTCACGGCCAGCGGAGCGTCAATCGCGGCAACCAGCGGTCGAATACGGCGAGCCGACTCCGGACGTCGATAGACCAGGCCGACACGGGCGCCGTCCGCATGCAGGCGCTCGGCCACGGCCCAGGCGATGGAATGGCGCGTGGCGACACCGAAGACGAGTGCCGTCCGGCCGTCGAGGGTGCCCATCAGATCCAGCGTAGCCG
>JBDTQY010000228.1:0-2055 GCA_039931955.1 Chloroflexota bacterium | reverse complement strand
GGGCCATCGTGATCCCGTTGGCAACCGCGATCGTCTTCGTCGGGGCCATCCCGCCAGTCGTGTATCCGCTCGGATATTGGGTCACCCTCCTGGTCGTGTTGCGTGAGGGTTGGATCCGGCAGGCCGTTGCGCCCGCAACCATCTCCTGAAACCGGTGCTATTCTCCGATCGTGACCGCCCTCGCCCTCGCAACGGAGACTGACTGTCCCGCATCAACGGACACGCCTGATGCGGCTTTCGGGGCTACCCGTCACCTGATCTCCGAGCGAGTCCCCTTCGGCGATATCGATCGGGGAACCTGGGATCGACTGGCCGCATCGAGCGCCTGGTCCACACCCTTCTCCGCCTGGGCCTTCCACCGGGCCTGGTGGGACGCCTACGGCGACAACGCCCACGACGAGACGACCGTCTTCACCGACCCCGCGCTTCCGCCTGGGGCGAACGCGATCGCGATCTTCCCGCTGATGCATCGCCACGAGGTCGAGGTCGGCGACGCGAACCTGCACACGGCCCTCCGGCATGGGCACGATCAGGATCTGACCCCCGTCCCGCCGACCGCGACGGCGCTCTTCTTCGGTGCCTCGTACCACGCCGACTACGCCACGATCCTCGCGAAGGCCGCCGATCTCCCGTCCGTGGCTGCGGCATTCGTGGCCGATCTCCAGCAGCGAGCCGTGACCGCCGCGCCCGACTGGGATGCGGTGGATCTGCGTCGCCTCCGCTGCAGCGATCCCGCCGTGGATGCGCTCGCTGCCGCCTTCCGCCGCACCGAGATGGAGTCCGGCTGGACGCTCAACCTGGAGCGCGAGGACGTCTGTCCTGTGGCGGCGCTGCCCGCTGATGGCACCCTGGACGACTATTTCGCCACGCTCGGAAAGAAGGAGCGCCACGAGATCCGTCGCAAGGTGCGTCGAGCTGAAGCGGCCGGTGATGTCGCCCTCGTCGAGTCCACGGATCCACTCGCGGACCTGGATGCCTTCATTGATCTCCACCAGGCCCGCTGGGGCGACGACGGCCTCTTTCCTGCCACCGCGGGGGGAGCGCAGAGCCGTGTGCTCTTCCGCCGACTGTTCGAGCTCTTCGGCCCGGACGGCGCATTTCGACTGAGCTTCCTGACCGTTGGCGACCGCCGGATCGCGGCGGGCATCACCTTCGAAACGTCCGATCGCGTCTTCTACTACAACGCGGGCGTGGACCCCGCGGCCCGCGACCTGTCGCCCGACGTCGTGCTGGTCGAGCGCTACATCCGCCGCGCCATCGAGCGCGGCCAGACAGCCATCGACTTCCTTCGAGGCGACGAGCCGTACAAGTACGAGTGGGGCTCCATCAATGAGCCGGTCCAGCGCCTCCTGGTGCGGCGCGAGGTCGGTCGATGACGCGAGAGGTCGGACGATGACGCTGTCGCTGCCCCCGGATCCCTGCTACGAGCCAGTCGTTCGGCTGCCGCTCCCGGGAAATCGTGACCGCATCCGCGTGGTCGAACTGCTCGCGACGGGGTCCAACGGCGGAGCCCAGGAGCACGTCTACAACCTGGTGACCCGCCTGGATCCGGCGCGCTACGACGTCTCCGTCTGCTCCCTCACCGATGGCAGCGCGATCCACAAGATCCAGCGAGCCGGGATTTCGACCTGCGTCATCGACGCCCGCGACGATGCGGATGCCGTCGAGTCTGTGGCCGGCCATCTCGCCGCGGTCGGGGCGGATGTCATCCACAACCACATGTACCACGCCGAGGTGATCGGCACGCTGGCCGCCCTGCGCCTGGCCGAACTGGGTCAGCGGAAGCCGTTCGTGATGGGCACGGTCCATTCTTCCAGGATCCGGTCGCAGGACGATGTGGCGCTGCTGCGCCAGTTGACGCCGCGGATGGATCATCTCATCGCCGTCTCGACGTCCATCGTGACCAAGATCGACGACGAGGGTCGCCACGGCGCGCCGGTAAGTCTCATCTACAACGGCATCGACCTCCAGCGCTACGACGACGAGCTCCCGTGCTGCACGCTCCGCGAGGAGTACGGGCTGCCGCCCGAGGGACCGATGGTCGGCGTTGTTGCC
>JBDTQY010000227.1:0-8367 GCA_039931955.1 Chloroflexota bacterium | reverse complement strand
AGAGGACCGATATACCGCCCCGGATCCGGGCAGGATGGGGTGAATTCGTCGTAGTAGCCGGCGACGGCGATGGCTCGGCCGTCCAGCTCCCCCGACTTCAGCAGCTCGACAGCATCGGCGACGCTGATCACCGGCAGGGCGGCGACCTCCGATGGGAACGTCGCGTCAGATTGGCCTGCGGGTGGGGCTGAGCCACTCACGGGCGGGATCGACGGACCTCCGGGTCCGGTCCGCGTTGGCAGGTTCAAGGACACACCTACGACCACGACCGCCATGACGAGCCCGGCTACCGCCAGCCGCCCCCACGCGCCGGCTGACACGATCGCCCACCGCCGCCGAGGCATGGCTCCTGCGTTCGGCCAGCGGAGATCGTCGGGAACGGACACGTCGGCACGAACACGCAGGTAGGCGCGGATGCGCTCTTCGTCGCTCACTCTTTGTCCTCCGCAGCCAACACCGCCCGTAGTCGCTCCACGCCAGCGTGGATACGTGACTTGACCGTTCCATCCGGGACCGACAGGACAGCCGCTACCTGCGGCACGGACAGGTCGAGCGCGTAATGGAGTGCCAGCGCGATGCGCTGGTCCGGGGGCAGCGAATCGAACACTCGATCCAGGCGGTCACGCTCGGCGAGAACGGTCGAACGGTCATCCACTGCGCCCTCTGGCCATGTACTGATCGGGACGAAACGCGGCCGGCTGCGGCGCGCGCGCAGGTGTTTGCGGCTGCGGTTGGCGACGATGGCGTGGAGCCACGGTCGGACCCGCTCTGGATCGCGGAGCCGGGCGAAGCCGCGCCACGCGTCGAGGAGTGCGTCCTGGGTCACGTCTCGGGCATCCGTCTCACCGACGATTGCCGCCGCAGCACGGTACATCTCGTCCACCCACGGGCCGACGAGTGCCTCGAAGCTCGCCGCCATAGTGGAGGCGTCAGCGTCGCGAGGTGCCATCGTCGTATCCACGCATTTCTATTGATCCGCCGGGGGCGCATTTCGTTCGATCAGGTCTGTGGTTGCTCATCGTCGGAGCCAGTCATGGGTAGTCGTCACGCGTCCTCACTCGGCCAGCACATAGGCGTCAGCCGTCATCACCTGGTCAGCGCATGAGCACAACCCGAGGTTGACGATTATTCGTCCACCACCGCGATCCTGATCCGCTTGTTGATCCGCCCCTTCGACTCGTAGCCCGTGACCCGGATCTGGCCCACCTCCCGGGTGTTCGCGACGTGCGTGCCCCCATCGGCTTGCAGATCAAGCCCGACGATTTCGATTGTCCGAATCTGCTCGATCCCCTCGGGGAGGAGGTTGATTTTCGTCCGGATCAGGTCCGGGATGGCAAAGGCTTCGTCCCGGGGCAGGACGTTGACCCGGACATCTCGAGCGGCCATCAATTCAGTGTTCACCTTGGCCTCAATCTCGTCCACCAGATCGCCGCTCATGCGCTCGAACTCGAAGTCCATGCGGCCGACACCCGGCTCCATGTTCCCGCCCGTCACCAGCGCGTCGTAGTCGCGCCACACGACGCCGCACAACGCATGCAGGGCGGTGTGGGTCCGCATGAGGGCATGCCGGCGAGCCCAGTCGAGGTCAACCCGGAGGCGATCTCCGACGCGAGGTGGCTCGACACCGGCCCCCAGCTCGTGAACGATCTCCCCGGCTGATTTCCGGGCAGCCTGAACCACCCAGGTCCGTCCATCATCGGCTCGAAGCAGCGTGCCCCGATCCGAGGGCTGGCCGCCGCCGCCCGGATAGAACACCGTGCTGTCGAGGATGACAAGCGGTGACTCCGTGGCTTCGACGGCGACTGCTCGGGCTTCGATGACCTGAGCATAGGCATCTATGTAGCAGAGCTGGAGGTTCACGAGGGGAGCGTAGCGCCGGGGCTGTGAGGCGTCACGGGAAACCGGCCGATACGGGCGGAATAACCCCCGCGTAAGCGTCTCCGGGTACGGTCGGCGGACCTGGAATCGGGCATCGAGCAACGGGCTGGGAGGGTCTGGTGCAGTCCGGATGGGCTGCACCCCCGAAAGTACGGGGTGCCGCCAGTACTAAGGTCGGATGGAGGGCACGAACCGGGAAGGGCAGGATGAGTCCCCCGGTTGAAACCGGCGCCATGCATACATCCAGCACGGGAGTGCCCACCATGAAGAACCGCTTGCAGCGCACCTGGCAACTCGCAATGGCCGTCGCCCCGCTCGCCGCCATCGCCCTCGTCGAAGCAGCTATGAGGCGCTGGTAGTCCCCAATATCGCCAACGTCTGGTCGGCCCCTCCTGCCGACCGATACTCAGAACGAGATCCGGACCCTCCTCCGGGTCTCGTTCGCTTTTCCAAATGAGAGCGCCGAGCCCCTCGGCGTCGAGGTCGCCATGGTCGCCGTTGTTGCCGTGGTCGCTGTTGTTGCCGTGGTTGCCGTCGGTCCGGTCGTGGCCGTGCCCGTCTAGCGCGCTCGGCTCGGCAACAGGTCCAGGCGGACGGCGATCATGGCCGCCTCCACGCGGCCGGACACCCCGAGCTTGGACAGGATGTTCCCGACGTGGACGCCAACCGTCTTCTGGCTGATGAAGAGGCGTTCGCCGATCTCTCGATTGGTCCGGCCCTGGACAATGAGCCCGAGCACCTCGCGCTCGCGATTTGAGAGCCCGAACGCCTCATCGGGCCGCGGCTCCGGTGGACCAACGAAGTCCTCCACAATCCGGTGTCCTGCCGGCGCCATGACATCGGACTCGTTCGTCGCGCCCGCGGCCGACAGGTCCATCGATACGGGCGCGAGACCTTGCCGGGCGGCGCTGCGCGGCTGCGTGTTTTCGGCTGGCCGGGCGTGCTCGTCGTGGCCAGGCGGCAGGGAGATCAGCGCCCGTCGGGCCAGGCTTTCGAGCTCGCGGAGTAGTGGCTGAGCGCCCAGCTCGCGCGCGATCCGGACAGCCTCCAGGAGTGGAGCCCGGGCAGCGGTACGACCGGCCCTTGCATCGACGCCCGTCAGGGCGGTCTCGGCCTGACGCCATCGCGACCGTGCCACCTGGTATGGATCCCCGACCGACTCCCACGTTCGGGCGACGACGTCCCACACTGCGGCCACGTCGCGCCCTTCGATCCTGGCGGCAAATGCCCGAGCCGTAGCCAGCTGAGCCTCCGCTTCCCTGCGGGTCACGGTCTCGGCCGGGACGCCACTCGTGGCCAGCACCCGCTCGGCTTCGGCGAGGACGACCGGCGTCCGCTGTCGTGCCGCCACGATCTCTGCGACGACACGGCGTTCCTGCGCATCCGCGACGACCATCGCCTGGACCTCGAGATACGTTGCAGCCATTCGCAGAGCGAGAACCCAGTCCTCGGTCCCCTGGACGGCCGTCCAGCCCAGTTCGGCCGCGCGCGCGGCGTCTTCGAGGTCTCGACGCCACATCGCGAAGGACGCCGCCGATCGGCTGGCCGGCACGACGGCCTGGGGGTCGGTCTCGGTTCGCAGTTCCAGGAGACGTCGGCCCAGCAAGCGCGATGCACGCTCCCCTGAGGCCGACTCGACCTCCAGCATTGCAGCGGTCACGGCGGCATCGGCGAAGGCATCCGCGGTGGGGCTCCATTCGAGCGCCGTTCGAATCGACGCTTGGGCCTCCGCCCAGCGTCCGGTGAGGAACAGCGCCTCCGCCACGTTGCCCCGAAGCGCGTTGCCGTAGACCGCCTCGAGGCCATATCGACGGGCCCGCTCGATCGCCTCGTCCGTCACCGCAATCGCTTCCGGCCCGCGGCGGAGCAGCGTGAGCGCGGTCGTGAGGTTCAGGACGGCGCGGAAGAAGTCGTCGGCGTCGTCAACCTTGCGAGCGATATCGCGGGCCTGCTCCAAAAGGTCAATAGCCTCCGCCGGCCGGGCGCCCCAGGCACGCACGATCCCGAGGGTGCACGTAGCATGGCCCTCGGCAGCAAGCCCGTCCGGCCCCGCGTCACGGGCGGCAGCGATCGCATCCGCGGCGACTGACTCAGCCTCTCCGAACGTTCCCAGCAGCATCAGGGTCTGGGCAAGGGAGCCAAGGACCTGAGCACGCAGGAGTGGCGAATCGGCCGGCACCATGCTCGCGGCGCGGCGATGTTCCGCCAGGGCTCGATCGTGATGACCCAGCGTCCTCTCGGCTTTGCCGAGGCGGTCATGGACGCTCGCCAGGATCGCGGCGTCCTCACGTTCGCCGAATTCGCGGGACGCCGCCTCGAGGTAGCGCGCCGCTCGATCATTCCGACCGGCGGCCGCTGCGACGTTCGCCGCGAGCAGCAGGAATCTGCCTGCAGCCACGCCGCTGGCCACCTCGGTCGCGCCCAGTTCCATGGCTTGTTCGAGCGCCTCGAGGCGGTCCACCTCGGCTCCTCGATCGGCTGCGACATCGGCCAATTCGAGGAAGGCCTCACGGGCAAGATCGGTCTGGTGGGCGGCCAGGGCGTGCTTTGCCCGAGCCCCGGGTACGCTACCTAGCGTGGTGATCAGGACGCCGTGATGACGCCGGCGCTCGATCGGGAGTAGTTCCGCCTCGATCGCACGCGCGATCAGGTCGTGGCGGATCTCGAACGTCTGGTCGGGATGCTCGACCAGAAAGCCATGCTCGAGGGCCTCGGCGACGCCGGCCTGGACGTCGGCATCGAGGCCGTCTGCCCCGTGTCGAGGGCGACTGGACGATCGCTCCGGCAACTCGCCAGTGGTGGCTGCATCCGCCGTCGCGATCGACTGCAGCGTTTCCCGCGAGATTGGCATCTGGACCGATGCCAGGAGGCTCAGAACCCTTCGGCACTCGCTGGATCGGATGGCCAGCTGGGCCGCGACGAGCCGTGCGAGGGAGGTGCTGAGAGAAACGCCCTCGAGCGCGCGACGGGCCGCCAGCACTTCCTCGGCGAGGAGCGGGTTACCGTCGGATCGCTCGTAGGTCAGGAGCAGAAGCGCCGCGGTCGGCCGCTGTCCTTCGATGCCTGCGATCAGTTGGGCGAGCTCATCCCGTCCGAGTGGTTCCAGCCGCAGGCGATCCGCCTGGTCGGCCGCATCGGTGATCGCCGCCAGGTCCGCCTCAACCGCCGAGTCCGTGACGAGGCGATCTGATTCGAAGGTCGAGATCATGCAGATCCGACCTGGTCGCGTGATCTGGGCCAGGAAGATGGCAGCCGCTCGCGTGGCAGCATCGGCCAGGTGGAGGTCCTCGAGGACCAGGAGCACGGGCTGTCGCTCCGCAGCACGCTCAAGCACGCCAAGGAGAGCCTCGGCCACGCGTGCGGCTCGGCGATCACGCCCAACGTGAAGGCCGGCCGTGGGGGCGGCGCCGACACTCATCTCGGGAAGGAGCATGGACAGGGCGTCCGCCGCTGGTTCGAAGATTCGCAGCCGCTCCTGCTCGTCCAGGTCCTCCCGGAACGCTCGGAGGCCGTCGATGAGCGGGCCATATGGATCAAGGCTGCGTCCCGCGTGCGCCCGCCAGCGGAGCACAGCGAACGGCTGACTCAGACGCCCGACCCGTCGTGCGCTCTCGTCGATGAGCCGGCTGACGCCGACACCCCCGGGGCCGGTCACGACCAGACGGCGACTCCGGCCCGAGGCGGCGGCCTCGAGCGCGACCGCGATCCGAGACAGCTCTCGATCCCGACCGACAAACCGTGCACTGGATCGCCCGTTCGCCATGTCCGCATCGTGCCACACACGGCAACCATCGATGCGGTGCACGCGGGCACCGGGATCACATGCGCGAGTGCTCGCGCATCGGTAGGCTGGCGCGGTGCCCGAACCTCGTCCGCTCCCCCATCCCCGCAACAAGCTCAATGAGTTGTCGGGCGAGGAGTGGCTCTACTTTACGAAATCGCTCTGGTCAACGGCCTACCCGTCGGAGCTCGGGCACGCCATCCGCCGCCGACATGGAGCGAACAAGCCGCCCCGGCTGATGGCCAAACTGATCGAGTTCTTCAGCCGCGGTGGCGAAACGGTCCTGGATCCATTCGCCGGCGTTGGGGGCACCCTGCTCGGGGCGGCAATCGCGAGGACGCCGCGACGGGCCATTGGCCTGGAACTGTCTCCGGCCTGGGCACAGACGTACGCCGAGGTCGTGGCGGCCGCTCTGGCTGAACGGGACGGAGCCGGGCCCATCCTGGCTGACCTCGGGCCCCACGATCCCGGCGGTACCCGTGGGTTCGATCCGTCCGGCTGCGAGTTCCGCCTGGGGGATGCGCTCCAACTCCTGCCGGAAATCCCGAGCGAGTCGATCGATTTCGTGACCACGGACCCGCCGTACAACGTCCAGATGCCGATGACCATGGCCGGTGGCGCCCTCGCAGCGGACCACGCCAATCGTCGAACGGATTACGCGATGGTCACCGATGATCCGGCGGACTTGGCAAACCTCGCAGACTACGGGGCGTACCTGGACCGAATGACCGAGATCCTGGCCGAGCTCTATCGCGTCCTTCGAGATGGCCGCTACACGGCGCTGATCGTTCGTGATTCGTACCAGGATGGCCGGTACGTTTTCACCGGCAGCGACCTCGCGACGCGGGCTGCGGCAGTCGGCTTCGTGCCCAAGGGCGACCTGATCTGGTACCAGGCCGGTTCGCGCCTCCGCCCGTACGGGTATCCGGGAGCGTTCGTCCCGAATATCGTCCACCAGCACATCCTGATCCTGCGACGCGAAGTAGCACCGCGCCGAGGAAGCCGGAAGGCTGACAGCACTACGGCGCGGTAGGCGGCCGCGGTCCACCGGTGCGATGGGCCAACCGGCCGGCGCGCGGTCAGCCCGGTTGGTCAGCCCGGGTGGCGCTGCAGGCTTCGGGCGGCGAGCAGCGCGGCCAGCGCGTTCTCCGCTTCGATCGGCGGGACGAAGTCGTTCTGGTACGCCGCGTAGGCCATTGATGGGAGAGCGGCAAGCACGGTCCGATGGACCCAGCCACGCCTCCCGTCGGGCCGCATGACCAGCACGTAGGCTCCACGACGCTCCTCGACCTGCACCTCGTCGCCGGAGACAAGTTCGCCGATCTTGATTGCCAGGATTTCGTCGGGCTGATCAAGGAGTGAGGCAACCGCGTATCGAACCTGGAGTCGTTCGACGTCGGGCTCCGGGACAGCCGCCCTGCCTGAAACCGTGGATCGCGATGAGAAGGCCATCTTTGGACGCTCCGGCATGGCGGATCGGATTGGGTCGATCTTTCGGGCGGCGATGAGTGACGGCCGCCGCCATCGCGGCATGTTGGCCTCCGGGTCCTCCGGGGTCGCCAGGTCGGCATCCGCGATCGTTGCCGAACCTTGCGCCGCAGCGGCCCCGAGGACATCGGCCGAAGCAGAGTCCTCGTCATCACGCTGGCGCTTCTTGAACAACAGGAACGCCATCCAGGTCATCACGGCGGTCGTCGCAGTGACCATCGTCGGCAGGGTCTCCAGCCGGCCCGGTCCCTGCAGACCGAGCGCGGTGAGTTGGCCAGCGAACGATGAGCTGACCCACGGGATGAAACGCCCGGTGCCAGCTATCGAAGATCCGCTTGCCAGATCGGGGGAGCCGGCGCCACCGGGCAGGCCGGTGTCAGGCGAGCCGCGGCCGGAGCCGCGGCCGGAACCGGAGCCGGAGCCGCGGCCGGAACCGGAGCCGGAGCCGGAGCCGGAGCCGGAGCCGGTGAGGGTGCGCGAGCCGGAAAGCCCCGATGGTCCAGTGACCGTGCCAACCGAGAACGTGCCGCCACTGCCCGTCAGGGTGCGTGATCCGGCAAGCCCGGCAGGTCCGGTCACGGTCCCGGAGGCTCCAGCGCCGCCCGTGACCGAGCCTGTGGATCCAGGACGGCCTCCCGCGAGGCCACCATCGCCCGTCGATGGGGCACCGGACGGTCCCGAAGGCCCGAGCGTACCGCCCGATCCGCCATTGGAACCGGTCGAGTTCGAACCGCCGATGGTTCCGTCGCCAGACGTGCCGCCTGCCGTCGTGCCGGACGTGGGGGTCGCCGTTGGAGCTGGTGTGGGCGTGGCGCGCGGCGTTGAGGTGGGCGCGGGGGTCGGACCTGGTGGAGGCGTTGAAGTTGGGCGGGGTGTGGGGCTAGGGGTCGGGGTAGGGGTCAGGGTGGGTGTCGGGGTAGGTGTCGGGGTAGGTGTCGGGGTAGGGGTGGGTGTGGGTGTGGGGGTCGGGGTCGGTGTCGGGGTCGCGGCGCCGATCGTGACGGTGCCGCCATCGGCGCTGTCGACGAACTTCTCGCTGTCGAGCGCCTCAAAGCCGACCGCCAGTGTTCCGGCCGGGAGTCTGGTGGTGACGGTGAAAACGACACCCTTCTTCCAGGCCGAACCCGAGGCCGCCATCGGATAGGTGTTCGAGCCGACGCGCACCCGCACGTACTCGGGCGGGAGGCCCGTGACACTGCGATAGGTGACCGTGAACGTGA
>JBDTQY010000226.1:0-6968 GCA_039931955.1 Chloroflexota bacterium | reverse complement strand
AACGCCCGACCCGGCACACCCATCGTGGGCATGGGCTACGTCAACCAGTTGCTGGGCGGCCGGGACGGCGGCTCGATCCTGCGCAGACTGGGAGGTGCCGGTGTCACCGGGCTCATCCTGGCCGACCTGACACCCGATGAGGGCGCCCCATTCGAGGTGGTTGCTGCTTCGGCGGGCCTCGCCGTCGTCTACCTGGTCGCACCCACGACCGCTCCGGACCGGCGCGCGTCCGTGGCGGCGCGGAGCGGTGGCTTCCTGTACTGCGTGAGCCTCGTCGGCGTCACGGGTGCGCGGACCAGCCTTCCCTCGAGCGTCCGCCGGCTCGTAGCAGATGTCAGAGCCGTCTCGCGGGTGCCGGTGGCGGTGGGGTTCGGCGTCTCAAAGCCGGCTCACGTCCGATCGCTGGCCGCCGCAGACGCCGATGGGGTAATCGTCGCTTCTGCGCTCGTCGACGCTCTGGGGCCAGACGGCCGAAACATCGGGGCGATGGGCCGTCTCGTCACGTCACTCGCCGCGGCCACGGGGCGCCCTCCGACAGCGTCATGAGCCCCCGGATCGCGCCACGGCCGCGAGGCTCTGGGCACCGATTGCCGTCGCCGCTCGATCGACCAGATCGCCCGGCGCCTCGCCCTTGGCCAGCAGCGCCCGCACAGAGACCGAACCAGCCGCCTTGGACATCTTGCTGCCATTCGGCTCCCGGATGAGCGGGTGGTGCAGGAACAGCGGGGGAGCGTGGCGCCCCAGGAGGCGTGCCAACCGGATCTGGGATGGCGTCGAGTCGACGAGGTCCTCGCCCCGAATGACGAGATCGATGCCGTGCCGCAGGTCATCGACCACCACACACAGGGCATAGGTCCAGTTGCCGTGCCGGTCGCGAATCGGCAGATCGCCGCCCGTGGCCGGTTGGCCGGATTGTGGCCCGATGGCCAGGTCCTCCCAGGGCACCTCACCTTCTCCGAGCGCCACGCGCCACGTCTGACCGGTCGCTGCGCGTCCAAGGTCACGCCCCGAGCACCCTCCAGGGCATCCAGGACCGGTCCAGGCAACGCCATGTGCGCTCTCCCAGCGGCTGAAGGTGGCCCTGCTGCAGTCGCAGCCGTAGACCACGCCCATGCTCGCCAACTGCTCCGCTGCGGCTTCGTAGGCCTCCACGCTGTCGGACTGGCGAAACGGCGACGGGCCGGTCCGGAAGGCATCGGCGTCAGGTTCGTCGGCAGTGAATCCGGCCACATCGAGGTCGTCCAGGAGTGTGGCTTCAAACTCCGGGCGGCACCGCTGTCGGTCGTGATCCTCGATTCGCAGGACCACCGCTCCGCTTGACGCCCTGGCCACGCCCCACACCGCGACGGCGTTGGCGACGTGCCCGAGATGCAGGAAGCCCGTCGGGGCCGGGGCATACCGCGTGCGGAGCCCGCGCGGCAGGCCTGCGACGACCGCCGGCAGGGTGGCCTCAAACCGTTGAGCGTCCTCGAGCTGCTGCGGGCCCGCGCCCGGATCAGTCGTCGCCGGGCTCCTTGCGCGACGTGGCCAGCCGCGCGCTGCCCGTGGCGGCTCGACGCCGATCTGCCGCCTCGAGCGCGCGGGTCGCCGCAAAGAGGCGCCGGTAGAGCGCCAGGAGATCTGCCTGCGGAATGGGTCCGTCGTTGGAGACGGCGACGCGGAGGAGGACTTCGCGCTCCCGATCCAGGTCGCGGATAGCTCGTCGCCCAGCCTCCGTCTTTGCCTTCCCGACAGCACGGGCCAGCTCGGCGCGCTCGTTGAGGAGGTCCACGATGCGACGATCGAGCGCATCGATCCGCCGCCGCAGGCGACCTAGTTCGGCTGACTCGGTCGTCGGTTGATCACGCCGGCTCATCGCTGGCCCCAAGGTCAGATGCGATCCGTTCGAGCGCGAGGTGGTATCCGCGCGCTCCCAGTCCGACGAACGAAGCGTGGGCGACATCGACGAGGAGGTTGACCTGCCGAAATGGCTCACGCGCAGATGGATCGGACAGGTGGACCTCGACGAAGGGCCGGCTGATGCCGAGCAGCGCATCCCGAAGGGAGACGGAGGTGTGTGTCAGGCCGCCAGCGTTGACGATCGAGGCATCGAAGTCGCGCCGATGGAGGCGGTCGATCAGGGCACCTTCGTGATTCGACTGGAAGAAGTCCACCTCCACCCCGAGTTCGGCCGCCCGCTTGGAGATCCCGGCGTGGATCGTTTCCAGCGTCTCATGGCCGTAGATGTCGGGTTCGCGCGTCCCGACCAGGTTCAGGTTCGGCCCTTCGAGCACCAGGACGCGAATCAAACGGCACCTCCATCGCTCGCGGGGAGCAGCAAGCCGGCGGCCACGCCGCGGACCAGATCGTCGGGGACATCATCGTGGACGACGTGGCCATGGGCGGTTGGGAGCACCCAGCGGAGGCGACCAGCCCGGTGTTTCTTGTCCGCGCCGAGGTGCCCAAGGACGGCGGTCAGCCGATAGGGGAGCAGGCCGGCCCCGAGATCCAGATGGTCGAGGAGTCGCTCGATCCGGGCGGCTCGCTCGGGCGGGGTGACGCTCATGGCCACGCCGATCCGGCACGCGGCCCGCAGGCCGAACGCCACCGCCTCGCCGTGGCGCAGATCCGAAAAGTTGCCGGCCGCCTCGAAGGCGTGCCCGAGGGAATGCCCGAGGTTCAGGGCGATCCGCACCGCCGCCTCCTTCTCGTCAGCGGCCACGACGTCCACCTTGGCCCAGGCGCAACGCTCGACGAGCTCCGCGACCGAACCGTCGTCGACCGTGGAGGGCTCGGCGCGGGCTATCGCGGATCCCCGGAGCTCCAGCAGTTCAAAGAGCCGTTCATCACCGAGGGCGGCCATCTTGACCGCCTCACCCAGGGCCGCCCGGCGATCTCTCTCCGGGAGGCTCGCCAGGAGCGCAAGGTCGAGGATGATCGCGGCGGGCTGGTGGAATGCACCGACGAGGTTCTTGCCCTCGGGCAGGTCCACCCCCGTCTTGCCGCCGATCGAGCTGTCGATCTGGGCGACGAGCGTCGTCGGGACCTGGATGAATGGGATCCCGCGCAGGTAGGTGGCGGCAAGGAAGCCTGCCGCATCGCCCAGGTCGCCGCCGCCGACCGCAATCAGGGGTTCACTTCGCTCCACACGCAGGCGGGCCAGCTCCCGCGCGGCGCCCGCGACCACCGCCATGGTCTTAGCGGACTCTCCTTGAGGCAGGGTCACGATCTGGACCTCGAATCCGGCGGACTCGATGGCAGCTTGAAGTGAGGCACCGACGCTGGCCCAGGCACCAGGTTCGGTGACGATGAGAGCCCGCCCGGCTTGGAGCCGCCGGAGTTCCTCGATGACGACGCGGCCGGCAATACCCTCGCCGATGAGCACCCGCCCGATGGTCGTCTCGGCTCGAAGGAGCACCGTCCCGGGAACAGCTGTCGCCAACTCCACCGCACGGTCGACGGCATCCACGACGCCATTGACCTCAGCCATCCCAGCCACACGGGTTGAGGCGGCATAGAAGCGGCCTCGCGCGGTCGTCAGTTCGCGGAGCGCCCGAATGGGATCGCGGCCCTTGATCAGCGGCCGGACGTTCGGACTACGCCGCAGCCGTTGAGCCAGGATTTCGGGCCGACCATCCAGCCAGATCGGCACACGACCCCGGAAGAGTCGCCAGCGATTCCGCGGATCAACGATCGCACCGCCGCCGGGCGCAATGACGCGCCGGATCCCGGCCTCGCGGTTGGCGGCCCCGAGTCCGTCGATCGCGGCACGCTCCTGGGCGCGGAACCCTGGCTCGCCCTCGTCGGCGAAGATCGCTGGGATCTCCTTTCCCGCGGTCTGTTCGATGATCTCGTCGAGGTCGATGAAGTCTGCCCTATGACGGGACGCCAAGCGCCGGCCAACGGCGGTCTTGCCGCTTCCCGGGAGTCCGATCAGGACGACATCCATGGCCGCGTGTACCAGCCGGCCTAGTCGTCGCCGCCGGAGCCGGCCTCATCACCGCCGACCGCGACTCGGCCCCCGACCAGCGGCGCCGGCGGCGGCGTCGCCATCAACCGACGGTGGGCGTCCATGCGCTCGCGGACGACATCCATCCGATCGCCGCCGAGCGTCTCGAGGACAAAGCGGGCAAGTGTCAGCATGACCATCGCTTCGCCGATCACGCCGGCCGCGGGCACAACACTGATGTCACTGCGCTCGTAGTGCGCCTTGTCCACTGGCTCACCGGTGATCAGGTCGGCTGATGGCAGTGGGCGCGCGAGCGTGGAGATGGGCTTGACGGCACCACGGACCACGATCGGCTCACCGTTGCTGACGCCTCCGGTCAAGCCCCCGGCGTTGTTCGTGCGGTGAATCCAGTGGCCGTCCGGTCCGCGGCCGTCGATGATGTCGTGGACGTCCGACCCGAACCGGCGCGTCTGCTCGAAGCCGAGTCCGAATTCCACGCCCTTGACGATATTGATGCTCATGACCGCCGCCGCGAGGGCTCCGTCGAGCCGGCGATCCCAATGGACGTACGAACCGAGCCCGATCGGAAGACCATGGGCCACCACCTCGAACACGCCGCCGATCGTGTCGCCGTTCGAGCGAGCCTCGTCGATCCGCGCGATCATCCGCGTTTCCGCGTCTGGATCGGGACAGCGGAGCGGCGAGGCATCGGCCTCCTCTCGCGTGCGCGGGCAGTTGGTCGGATCGATGGCCACGCCGCCGACCTCGGCGGTGAATGACCAGACCTCGATGCCGAGTTCGCGCAAGAAGGCCCGGGCGACGCCGCCAGCGGCCACGCGGGCGGCCGTCTCGCGCGCGGATGCCCGCTCGAGCACGTTGCGAACGTCGGAATGCCCATATTTCAGGGCTCCAGCCAGATCGGCGTGGCCAGGTCGAACGCGCGTCACGGGGATTGCGCGCTTGGTGCCTTCTGCCGCCGATGCCCGTAGCGTCGCCGTCGCTTCGACGTCAAGTGGGGCAGCTTGCATGATGGCGCCCCAGTTCTCCCAATCGCGGTTCTCCACGAGCAGCAGGATCGGGGAGCCGATGGTTCGTCCATGGCGGACGCCGGACCGGATCTGGGCACGGTCGGTCTCGATCGCCTGGCGCGCCCCCCGGCCGTACCCGCGCTGGCGTCGAGCGAGGTCGATGACGAGGTCCCCCTCGGTCAACGCCAGCCCGGCTGGCACACCCTCGACCGTCACGCCCAGCGTGGGTCCGTGCGACTCGCCCGCGGTCAGGAAGCGGAAAGGCTCCACGATCTGATCTCCCGTGCTCAGTCTGCCGCCGGAGCGACTGGCTCCTCGGGCGCTGGGTCGTCGCCCGCGGGCTCACCCTCGGCGGACCGCAGGCCCTGGGCGCGCGCCGCTGCCAGTGCTTCGCCCATGACGTCGAGCGGGGCGGTCTGTCCGGTCCACAGCGTGAATGCCGCCGCACCCTGGTGGAGGAGCATGGTCTCGCCGTCCCGTGCTGTAGCGCCCGCGGCCTCGGCATCGCGTAACAGTCGGGTCCGGTTGTAGATCAGGTCCAGGACCAGGAGCTGGGAGCCGAGGATCTCCGCTGGAAGTGGCGAGTCCTCGGGCTCGAGCCCGATCGACGTCGCGTTGATGAGGACGCGGGTCTTGGCGAGCTCGGCCTCGATGATCGAGTCGTGCCAGGGCATGGCCCGCAATTCCATGTGAGCGGCGCTCTTGCCGAAGTGACGGACGAGGCCCTCTGCTCGGTGGAGGTGTCGGTTGAAGACCACGATCCGCAGGAACCCAGCCCGGATGAGGCCGTGGACCACCGCCCGCGCGCCACCACCCGCGCCCAGGACCACCGCCTGGCGCGGCATCTTGGCCCGACCGACCAGGCGATCCAATGCCTCGCCGAAGCCGGCGACATCGGTGTTGTGGCCAACCAGTCGCTTGCCCTCGCGGGTGATCGTGTTGACGGCACCCGTTGCGATCGCCTCTTCGGTCAGTCGATCGATGAGCGGGACCACTCGTTCCTTGTGCGGAATAGTCAGATTTGCACCGAGGAAGTCACTGCCCCGGATCTCACCGATCGCGTCAGGGAGGGCCATCGGGGCGCGATCCCAGAGCTCGTACCGGGCGTCGATGCCACGCGCGTCGAAGGCGGCCTGCTGCATCGCCCCGGACAATGAATGGGCGACCGGATGACCAATCAGAACGACGCGCTTGCTCATGCTCGAATCCTTTCGAGATCGGAAAAGAAGCCGGGGTAGGAAATCGCAACGCTCGACGGCCGGCCGACCGTCGTGCGACCCGAGGCGATGAGGCCGGCAATCGCGAAGGTCATCGCCAATCGATGGTCATCAAGGCTATCGGTGATGGCGCCGTGAAGCGGCGTTGGCCCCTTGATCTGGATGTCATCGCCGACCACCTGGATCGCGGCCCCCAGGGCGCGAAGGCCGGCCACGATCCCTGACAGGCGATCCGATTCCTTGTGCCGCAACTCACCAGCTCCCAGGATGGTCGTCTGGCCGTGAGCCTGCGTTGCGGCGAGACAGAGGATGGGGATCTCGTCGATCGCGCCCGCCACCTCCGCGGCCGAAACCTCGATTCCTTCGAGACGGGCCGATCGAACGACGAGGTCCGCGGTTGGCTCTCCGACGCCGTCGGTGTCCGCACCAGCGACGGGAGCGCCCGCATCTCTGGCGCCCGCGCGATCGCCGGCCCCCACGCCCGTGTCTTCGGCTCCCGTCTGAGTCCGCTCCTCGATGTCGGCCCCCATCCGGATCAGCAGGTCGATGATTGCGCGGCGCGTCGGGTTCGTGCCAACGCCACGGAGAACGAGCTCCGCGTCGGGGTGCATGGCACCGGCGACCAACCAGAAGGCAGCGGCGGACGGATCGCCCGGTACCCGCTCGTCCATGGCCATCACCGTTGAACCTCCATCGATCTCGACCATCGCGCTGGCGCCGCCATCGGATGTGCTGCGAACGTCAACCCCGCGGGCCCTGAGCATGCGCTCGGTGTGGTCGCGCGTTGCGACCATC
>JBDTQY010000225.1:0-5572 GCA_039931955.1 Chloroflexota bacterium | reverse complement strand
AAACGCCGAGATCATCCAGCTTGCGCAGGATGTCCGGCACGGCCGCCGCGGCCGCATCCGTGTTGACCGTGACTCTCACCAGCTGACTCCCCGCGTGCGCCAGTCGCGCGACCTGGATTGCGGTCGCATCCGCATCGGCCGTATCCGTGTTGGTCATCGACTGGACGACGACTGGGTGCGCACTTCCCACGAGCACCCCGCCGACATCGACCGAGTCAGTGGGTCGCCGCGGCGGCCGCAACATGTCCGGGCCGGTCATCCCCCGCTCAGACCCCGTGCGATATCGAAGCCGGTTACCCACACGAGAAAGGCCATGAGCACGGCGAAGCCGACGAGGTAGGTCAGGCGCTCCACCCGCTCTGAAAGCCGAGCACCGGCGATTCTCTTGATGAGCAGTACGAGGATCCGTCCGCCATCCAGCGGCGGGAGCGGCAGGATGTTCACGATCGCCAGGTTGGCCGAGAGGATGCCCGCGAGGTACAGCGTGAAGAGCGGCCCCAGAGTCCAGAAGACGTCGCCGATCTGGGTCGCGATTCCAATCGGGCCAGAAGCGGGCGGTGCCTCGGTCGGCTTGTTCACGACCGCAGATGCGATCTGGCCGACGCCATCCAGGATGAGTCGCATTGCTGATCCCGTTCGTTCGAGGCCCAGCCCGACGGCAACATCAACTGGATAGGTCACCCGATCGGATGTGATGCGCTGCTCCAGGGGCAGCTCCCGGCTGCCGATCCCGAGCGCCCCCCTGCCCACTCCGATGTCGGCCGGAGCGCGAAGCTGCGCGGTGGTCTCGACGGCCTGATCGCCGCGCCGGAGCGTGATCTCAATGGTCCGGCCGGCACTGTCCCGGATCTTCGTCAGGGGCGACCCCGGCCCGAATACCGAGAACGCCTCGCCATCCACCCGCTCGATCACATCACCAGCCCGGATCCCGGCGCTCTCTGCCGGTGAACCGGGTTCGACGAAGGGAACGTAGACCCCGCTTGCCGGGTCGCCAGTCAGGGCGATGCCGGTGAAGATTGCGGCGGCAAGAGCAACGTTCATGAAGACGCCGGCGACCAGGATGATCACCTTCCGGCCAAGGCCCTGGTTGGCGAAGGACCGCGAATCGTCCGCGTCCCCTCCATCCTCCCCTTCCAGCTTCACGAAGCCACCGATCGGCAGCCAGTTGACCGTGTAGATGGTCTCACCCGAGCTCCGGAGCACCTTCGCCCGGGGAGGGAACCCGATGCCGAATTCGAGGACACGAACGCCGAACATCCTTGCGACGAAGAAATGGCCCAGCTCGTGGACCAGGACCAGGAGCGTGAGGATGACGAGGAAGAGGACCGTCGTGCCGATCGTGCGCGGATCGTCGATCGCGACGAAACCGATGACCGCAAGGAGCAGGAGCAGCAGGATGCGACCGCGGGTCAGGCCCCAGGCGGGTCCTCGAGGTGTCTGGCTCATCGTCCAGCCGCGCGTTGGGCCGAGTACCCGAGGGCAGCGTGGATCTCCTGCTCGAGTGCCACCAGCGCCTCGACGTCGGGGTCTGGACCTGAATGGGACCCCCAGCGTTCGATGGCGGACTCGAGCAGGCGCGGGATCCCCATGAAATCGAGGGTCCCATCGAGGAAGTTGGCCACCGCCACCTCGTCCGCGGCGATCATGGTTGCCGTGGCCCATGGCCCCGCACGGGCGGCCTCACGAGCGATGCGCATGGCCGGGAAGCGCACCGGGTCGGGCCGACGGAAATCCAGACGTCCGATCTCGATGAGGTCGGGGGCCGCAGCCGGCGAAGGGCGCCGACCCGGATACGAGAGCGCATATTGGATCGGGAGTCGCATGTCGGGAGTCCCCAGCTGGGCTTTGACGGAGCCATCGACAAAGCGGACGGCTGAGTGCACCACCGACTGCGGATGGATCACCACCTCGATGGCGTCAAGGTCGACATCGTACAGCCACCCCGCCTCCACGACCTCCAACCCTTTGTTGACCAGGGTCGCACTATCGATGGTGATCTTCGCCCCCATGGTCCAGGTTGGATGCCGCAGGGCCATGCTCGGCGTCACGTGGGCCAGGTCGGCCGCATCGGTATCGAGGAACGGGCCGCCAGAAGCCGTCAGGATCAAGCCGGCGATTGAGCCGGGGGGTTCGCCCACCAGGCACTGCCAGATGGCCGAGTGTTCGGAATCGATCGGTCTGACCCAGCCGAGCACACTGGCCAGCGGATCTGAAGCCCCAACCGCGTGACGGGCGGCCGCGAGCAGGCGCGCAGCCGGCATCACGAGGTGACCGCCCGCGACCAGTGTCTCCTTGTTCGCCGTCGCCACGGGGATCCCACGGCTGAGGGCTGCCAGAACGGGGCGCAAACTGACCATGCCGCCACTACCGACCACCAGGATGTCGACATCGGTGGCGGTGCTCAGCGCGGTCAGGGCCTCCACGCCGGCGTCCACGACGACGCCCGGCGGAAGATCGCCCAGCGGCCCGCGGTCGGCATCGTCCGCCACCACGAGCCGCCTGGGATGGAAGGCCCGCGCCTGCTCGCCAAGCAGCGCGGTGTTACGCCCCCCGGCCAGCGCCACCACCTGGAGTGCCGGATCCCTGGCGATGACGTCAAGCGCCTGGCGACCGATCGATCCCGTCGAGCCGATCAGCGCGATACGCAGTGGGTCGGCTGCCCTCGCGTCCGCGCTCGCATCTCGACCCGCGGAGCGAGCCGAGTCCTCAGCGAAAGGCGACGAGAACATAGAGAGCAACCGCTGGAGCGGCGAACAAGAACGAATCGATCCGGTCGAGCATGCCTCCGTGCCCCGGGATCAGGTTGCCGGAGTCCTTGGCACCGGCGGCCCGCTTTAGCATCGATTCGACGAGGTCGCCAGTCTGAGCCGCGGCCGCAATGACCGGACCCAGCAGCAGGCCCGCCAGGAGATTGCGTTCGAAGCCAATGACCATGAGGGTGACGACGAGGGTGGTCGCAATCGTTCCGCCCACAACGCCCTCGACGGTCTTGGATGGCGAGATGCGGCGCATGAACGGGCGGCGGCCGAACCGGCGACCGGCAACATAGGCGCCGGTGTCATACGCCCAGACCCCGAACACGAGCAGGAGGAGCCAGCCACGCTGCGCGCCCAGGAACCCGAGGACAGCTCCATCGGCCATCGCCGGACCGGCATCAGCCAGGCGCGGCACGAACCCGAGCAGACCGACGTAGAGCGCGCCAAAGGTTGTCGTCATGAAGCTTGTCAGCCCGTCCCGGGGATCCTCGCGCGACAACGCCGCGGCACCGACGAGAGTGATTCCAATCCCCGTCAGGAGGAAGCCGGAAGCCGCCGGCAGGGCCTGGATCGAGTCGCCCACGGCGACGACGATGGCCAGAACCACCCCGAGAGCCGCGAAAGAGGGGTGCCCTGCGGTCGCGAACAGGCGGAAGACCTCGCGTGCTGCCACCGCCACGGCGATCGCGACGGCCAGGGCGACCCACGGCTCGCCGAACCAGATCACGACGAGAAGGAGAGGAACCAGGTAGGCGGAACTCCTGACGCGGTCCCTCAACAAGGCGTCCCGCTCCCGGGGCTCATCGCCCGAACCGACGTTGCCGCGACGCGTACTTGTCCAGCGCCTCATCGAGGGCACCGGCGTCGAAGTCCGGCCAAAGCGTATCGGTCGTCACGAGCTCGGCATACGCAGACTGCCAAAGGAGGAAGTTGGACAGTCGCTCTTCGCCGCCCGTCCGGATGACGAGGTCCGGGTCCGGTGTTCCGGTCGTGTACAGGGAGGATGCGACGAGCGCCTCGTCCACGTCGCCGGCGGAGACCCCCGAGGCAACGATCCGACGGATCGCGTCCACCAGCTCTGTCCGGCCCGCATAGTTGAAGGCGATGGTCAGGAGCATGTCTGCGCCATCTGCCGTGGCGGCCAGGGCGTCGTCGATCGACAGGCGTGTTTCCTCAGGCAGCTCATCCATGCGTCCGATCATCTGGACGCGGACTCCCTGGGTCCGCAACTCATCGGTCTCATTGCGGATCGCAGCCTCCAGGAGCCCGAACAGGGCCGCAACCTCGCCGTCCTCCCGCGCCCAGTTCTCGCGACTGAACGCGTACAGGGTCAGCGCTCGGATGCCACGTCTGCGGGCGTGGCGCAGAACACCCCGAATGGCTTCGACGCCCGCCGGGTGTCCTTCAAGCTCATGCAGACCCCGGTTCCGCGCCCAGCGCCGGTTCCCGTCCATGATGATCGCCACGTGGCCTGGGAGGACGGTGCTCGCCTCTGCGTCGCCACGGTCCTCGCGGCCATCACTGTTGACCGCGACCTCAGCCCGATGGGCCGCCGGTGGTGCATCCGTCGGCCGGACGATGGGTGCGCGAGCCACTAGACCTCCAGGACTTCCTGTTCTTTGGCCCCGCCAACCCGATCGACTTCGCCGATGTACCGGTCAGTGGTCTTCTGGACCAGCTCCAGGAGGCCGTGTACTTCGTCCTCTCCGAACTCGCCGTCGCGCTCGAGCTTCTTGAGGTGATCGGCGGCGTCGCGGCGGAGGTTCCGGATTTCGACCCGAGCCTCCTCCATCCGACGGTGGACCACCTTGACGATGTCGCGGCGTCGCTCTTCGGTCAGGGGCGGGATGTTCAGCCGCACGACTGTCCCGTCGACGTTCGGCATCAACCCGATGTCACTCTTGATAATGGCCTTCTCGATCGCGCCGAGGACGCTTCGATCCCATGGCTGTATCACGATCTGGTGCTGCTCGGGAATGCTGATTCCGGCCAACTGGTTCAGCGGGGTCGGGGTCCCGTAGTAGTCGACGTGGATGCGCTCCACGAGGCTCGTGGAGGCCCGGCCGGTCCGCATGCCCTGGAAATCCCTCTCCATAGCCTCCACCGCACGGGACATCTTCTGCTCGGCGCTGGCGACGATCTCGTTGCTCATGCCTTGACGCCTCCCGATGGTGGGGCGGTGATCAGCGTGCCGACCGGATCGCCCAACGCCACCCGCGTGATGTTGTCCGGGTGGTTGAGATCGAACACGACGATTGGAAGATCATTCTCCATGCACAGCGCAACTGCTGCAGCATCCATGACCTTCAGCTGGTCCCGGAGAAGGTCCGAGTACTCAAGTTGGTCGTAGCGGTGGGCGCCTGGGTCCTTGACCGGGTCCGAATCGTAGACCCCGTCGACCTTGGTCGCCTTGAGGAGGACTTCGGCGCCGATCTCGATCGCCCGCAGTGCGGCGGCGGTGTCGGTCGTGAAATACGGATTGCCGGTGCCGGCCACGAAGATGGCGACACGGCCCTTCTCGAGGTGGCGGACCGCACGCCGCCGGATATACGGCTCTGCGATCTCGTTCATCGCGATGGCGCTCATGACACGTGTGGGGATACCGGCCCGCTCGAGGGCATCCTGGAGAGCCAGGCCATTCATCACGGTCGCCAGCATCCCGATGTAGTCGCCGGTGGCGCGGTCCATGCCGGCCGCAGAGGCCGCCATGCCCCGGAAGATGTTGCCTCCACCGACCACGATGCCCACCTGGACGCCGGTCCCGTGAACGTGAGCGACCTGGCTGGCGATGAACGCGCAGACCGCAGGGTCAACGC
>JBDTQY010000224.1:0-4112 GCA_039931955.1 Chloroflexota bacterium | reverse complement strand
GGTCGCGCGTACGGGCTTTCCGCGATGCCGCGCCGGCGGGGGTTCCACGGGACCGAGGCTATACTCGGTCCAGGCCGGCGCAACCGCCGAGCGCTCCGACGGAGGCACTTCTTGAATTCCAGGTTCATGCGCAATGGCGCACTGATGCTCCTGC
Source organism: Chloroflexota bacterium (assembly GCA_039931955.1). GTDB lineage: Bacteria > Chloroflexota > Limnocylindria > Limnocylindrales > CSP1-4 > UBA5189. The sequence goes on along the minus strand of JBDTQY010000224.1, from coordinate 3,958 downwards.
TCGCCATTGGCGCGGCGGCGCTTCTCTTCACATGGCTCAACACTTCGACCGGCCCCAGCTCGACCGGGTACGGCCAGTTCCTGAACGATGTTGGCAAGGGGACGGTCACGGAGGTCGTTCAGCGTTCGGATACGCTGACGGTCAAGTCGGGAACGTCGACCTACACCGTCACAGTGCCGAGCATCCTCACGCAGGTCCTGCCGGATATGCGCGCGGCTGCGCAAGCCAGTGGCCGCACCCTCGATGCCGCGATCTTCAGGGCCGACCCGGCCTCGGACAACGGCTGGGTCCTCACGGGGGTAAGCATCGTGCTGCCCCTGGTAGTGATCGGGGCGTTCATCTACTTCATGATGCGTCAGGCTCAGGGGACCAATAATCAGGCGATGTCGTTCGGCAAGAGTCGAGCCCGCATGTTCCTTGGCAGCAAGACCGTGGTCACCTTCGCCGACGTGGCGGGCGTCGATGAAGCCAAGACCGAGCTCCAGGAGATCGTCGAGTTCCTGAAGTTCCCCGAGAAGTTCAACACGCTGGGCGCTCGCATCCCGCGCGGTGTCCTCCTGGTCGGACCTCCCGGCACCGGCAAGACGCTCATGGCACGGGCCGTGGCGGGAGAAGCGGGTGTTCCGTTCTTCAGCATCTCCGGCTCGGAGTTCGTCGAGATGTTCGTCGGCGTTGGTGCCAGCCGCGTCCGGGATCTGTTTGACCAGGCCAAGCGCAACAGTCCCTGCATCGTCTTCGTCGACGAGATCGATGCGGTCGGCCGCCAGCGTGGCGCCGGGCTCGGCGGGAGTCACGATGAGCGCGAGCAGACCCTCAACCAGATCCTCGTGGAAATGGATGGCTTCGACACGAACACCGGCGTGATCGTGGTGGCCGCCACGAACCGCCCGGACGTCCTCGACCCGGCGCTGTTGCGCCCCGGTCGCTTCGACCGCCAGGTGATTCTCGATCGTCCGGATATGAGGGGCCGCGTCGCGATCCTGAAGGTCCACATCAAGGGCAAGCCGCTCGACAAGGCAGTTTCGATGGAGGGCCTTGCCCGACTGTCCCCTGGATTCAGTGGCGCTGACCTGGCGAACCTCATCAACGAGGGCGCCATCCTGGCTGCCCGGCGCAACAAGAAGGTCATCTCGATGGCCGAATTCGAGGAGGCGCTCGAGCGAATCGTAGCCGGGCCGGAGCGCAAGTCGAGGATCATCTCGGATGCCGAGAAGCTGATCATTGCCTATCACGAAGGTGGCCACGCGGTGGTCCAGCGCGTCCTTCCGAAGTGTGACCCCGTCAGCAAGGTCACCATCGTCAGCCGTGGCATGGCTCTCGGCTACACCATGGCCCTCCCCCAGGAGGATCGCTACCTGCAATCCAAGACCGAGTTCGAGGACAAGCTTGCCGGCCTGCTCGGGGGCAATGTCGCGGAGCGGCTGGTTTTCGGAGACACAACGACCGGCTCCAGCAATGACATTGAGAAGGCGACGACCCTGGCCCGGCGGATGGTCACGGAGTTCGGGATGAGCGACCGACTCGGACCGCTGTCATTCGGCAAGCGGGACGAACTCGTGTTCCTGGGCCGTGAGATCGGTGAGCAGCGGAACTACTCGGATGAGATCGCCCGGCAGATCGACGAGGAAGTCCGTGCGCTCGTTGACCGCGCCTACGAACGCGCCACAGAAGTGCTGCAGACGCATCGGGCCCGCCTCGAGGGACTCGCCCAGAAGCTGATCGCCGAGGAGACCGTCGATGCGGAGGGCTTCGAGACCCTCTTCGCCGATCTGCCGCCCAAGCAGTCCCTCCATGGGCTGCCTCCGCGGGACCACGGTCCGAGCGACAGCGAGGGCTCGTCCGATCAGGCGCCCACCCCGGATGCCCCACCAGCATCGGCGCCTGCTGCGAATCCGGCCTGACCGCCTGCCGACCTGAGCGAGGCCAGTCGAGCGCGAGCGGAGACGCGTTCCGCGGGCCGACGGAGGATCCATGACGCAACTCGATCCGGCGCTCGATGCCCACCTGGGAGAGACGCGCGAGGCCCGATTGGCTTCGTACTTCGAGTTCCTGCGGATCCCGAGCGTCTCGACCTTGCCCGAACACGCCCCGGACATGCTGCGGGCGGCTGAGTGGATCGTGGCCGAGCTTCAACGGATCGGTTTCGAGCACGCCGAGGTCTCCGAGACGCCCGGCCACCCGGTCGTCTATGCCGACTGGCTCCACGCCGAAGGTGCGCCGACCGTCCTCGTCTACTGCCACTACGACGTCCAGCCGGTTGATCCCATCGACCTGTGGGAGACGGCCCCGTTCGAACCCTTCGTCCGCGACGGGCGCGTCATCGGGCGCGGCAGTGCAGACGACAAGGGCCAGCTGCACATGCATCTGCGCGCGGCGGAGGCGATCCTGGCCACGCGCGGAAAGCTACCCCTGAATCTCAGGTTGGTCTTCGAGGGGGAAGAGGAGAGCTCATCGGCGAGCCTCCCGGGCTGGCTGGAGGCCAATCGCCACCGGCTGCTGGCGGACGTCGTGGTCGTCTCGGACACGGGCTTCTTCGAGGGCAACGTTCCGGCCATCACGGAATCTCTTCGAGGCATGCTCTATACCCAGATCAACGTGACCGGAGCACCGACCGACCTTCACTCCGGGTCCTACGGCGGAGCGATAGAGAACCCGGCGAACGCCCTGACCCGGATCGTGGCCGCCCTCAAGGATGCGGATGGGCGGATCCAGGTGCCGGGCTTCTACGATGATGTCATCGAGTTGGATGCGGACGCACGCCAGGCCATTGGCCGGCTCGACTTCCATGAAGATCGATTCCGGGACGTTGCTGGCGCAGGTGAACTTCGCGGCGAGGCAGGTTTCACCACGCTCGAGCGGATCTGGACCCGTCCGACCCTGGACGTCAACGGTATCTGGGGCGGGTTCCAGGGCAAGGGTTCCAAGACGATCATTCCTGCCCATGCACATGCCAAGGTCAGCATGCGGCTGGTAGCGAACCAGGACCCGGCGAGCCTGCTCGAGGCGTTCGAGTCATTCGTCCGGCAGGTCTGCCCACCTGGTGTCGTCGTTTCCGTCGACAGGCTGGGGAGCGGTAAACCGATCCGAACGCCTGTCGATCACCCGGTCACACGGGCGGCCGCGGACGCGATCGAGTCGGAATTCGGCGCGGCCCCGGTCTTCATCGGCGCCGGTGGGTCGATCCCGGTGACAGAGATGTTCGCCCACCAGTTAGGGCTCCCCGTGGTCCTCATGGGTTTCACGAATCCGGACGACCACGCCCATGCCCCGAACGAGAACATGGTTCTCGCAAACTATGAAACCGGCATTCGAGCCATCTGTGTCCTGTGGGACAACCTTGGGTCGGTGGACCACCAGGCCTGACCCCTCGCGGTACCAATGGCGGCACTGGACTGCCGGTCGGGTCAAATGACGCGGACGACCCCGGTGCTACGATGCCAGCGAAGGTAGTGATACGGGGAGGTTCCAGCAATCGTGACGACCAGCGAGAAGCCCGCCACTGAGGCCGGCCCGAGTGTTTGGCGAGTTGACAGCGCAACAGGCAGCATGGCGCCTAGGTCGGCTCTCGACGTCCTTGTCGATGTCAATGACAAAGTGGTCACCGGCAAGCTCGCGGAGTATCAGGCCGTCCCGCTCGGCCTGACACCGCTGGACAAGACCATTGGCGGTGGTCTTCGTCCCGGTGAATTGCTCCTGCTCGGTGGTGCCCAGGGAACCGGCAAGACGACGATGGCGCTCCAGATGGCCCGCAACGTCGCCGCCTCCGGGCAGGCGAGTGTCCTGTACCTCTGTTTCGAGCACGACGAGCCGTACCTGCTCAATCGCCTGATCGCCCTCGAGTCTGCCCTCGCCCACATGCCCCAGAAGACGGGTGCGATCAAGATCCAGGACGTTCGCAAGGAGATCGTGGGCACGTGGGCGGCTGATGGTGGAGAAGCGCCGAACCTGGCTAACAACC
>JBDTQY010000223.1:0-4559 GCA_039931955.1 Chloroflexota bacterium | reverse complement strand
GCCGCTCCCGCAGCTCGCGCAATGCGAGATCGGAGGTGTCGAGGACGACATCAGTTTCGGCGCGCACGGCATCCAGCAGCTTCCGCTCTTCGGCAATCGCGGCCGCGATCCCCCGACCCTCCCCCAGCGGGTGCCGATGACGGGTCTCGGAGAAGCGCCTGATCAAGACCTCGTCTCGAGCTTCCAGGAAGAAGACCTGCGGTCGAATGCCTCGGCCCTCGAGCGCACCGCGCATCGCCCGATAGGCCGCCTCCGCATCACCCGCCCGCACATCCAGGACGATTGCCACCCGGGCATATCGCACACGATCCAGCGACACGAGTTCGGCGAGGTTCGGGAGCAACTCGCCGGGGAGGTTGTCCACGACGACGTAGTTGAGATCCTCGAACAGCTTTGCGGCTGCGGTCTTCCCGCCTCCCGACAGCCCACTGAGGATGACGACATGCACTCGCTCGCCCGGCTCATCGATCACCGGAGCCGGTGGGCTCGGCGCCAGCCGCTGATCCTTCAGTTTCGCCATCGGTCCAGTCTACCCGTGGCCGCGAGTGGCTCAGCGGCCACTTCGGCGGATGACCAGGATCGTGCCCTCGAAGAGGACGTAGAGCGTCAGCCCAAGGATCGTCGGGCTGACGAGGTCACCGCCCGGCGTGGCGACCGCGGCGAAGATCGCGATGCCGAGGATCGTGACCCGCCGAGAGCGACGCAGTCGATCCGACGTGACGATCCCGACGCGGGAGAGACCCACCAACAGGATCGGGAACTCCATCAGGAGGCCAAAGGCGAGGAACATCGTGGTCACGAAATCGAAGTACTCACGAGCCGTCAGGAGCGGCTTCAGATCCGGCGTCTGGAAGGCCAGGAGGAAGGCTGCGGCAAACGGCAGGATGGCGTAGGCGATCGCCACGCCGACAGAGAAGAACAAGAGTGCAGCCGGGATCCACGGCAGAATGGCGCGCCGTTCCGAGCGGGTCAGTCCGGGCGCCACGAACCGCCAGACGTGCCACAGGATCACGGGCATCGACAGGATGACGCCGGTGACAATCGCAATCTGGATCCGGATCGCAAAGGGATCCCCAATCGAGGTGTAGACGAGCGGCTGCTCGATCGGCAGGGGCGCCGCGAGGAAGGCGATGATCGACTCGCCCCCGACGAACCCGACGACCGCGCCGACGCCGACCCCGAGCAGCACCCAGGCGATGCGGTTACGCAGCTCCGTGAGGTGGCCGACGAGCGACATCGCGACGGCCTCTTCGGGGGCTGGATGGGGATCGTGATGCACGACCATCGCGTCGGCCGCGTCCACTGGGGCGGGACCATCGTCGGATCGGTCAGGCTGGTCAGGCTGGTCAGGCTCTGGGTTGACCGGGTTGGTGTCCGGCTCGCCCGGATCAGCCTGAATCGGCTCGTCCGTCATCGGTGGAGTCGTCTGGCCCGCGGCCGGTCAGGACGCGGGCGACCCCGGCTCGGTGCCGGATGCAGCATCAGCCTCGGGCGGCACGTCCGACGGTGCACCTGCACCCGCCGCCGGGACTGCGGGCGCTTGCGGAGCCGCCGGAGCTGGCGGCTGGGTGGCCGCGGGTCCAGCAGAATACGGCTCGATGCTCGCGGCGTCCTTGACGTCAGAGGCAGCCTTGCGGAATTCTCGAATCCCCTTGCCGAGCGCGGAACCGACCTCGGGAAGCTTGCCCGGCCCAAGGACCAGCAGGGCAATCACGAGGATGATGATCAGCTCGGTGGGACCGATGTTGAACGGCATGGGTGAACCATCTCTTTGTCGGCCGCGGCGCAGCGCCTCGGAACGGCGGTTAGGTTAGCACAGCGAGTCGACGCGCCCAGCTCGAGGCGGCAGCGTCGAGAAGCCGCTCGACCCCCGGATCCCTGGCGTCAGCGGCCTCGAGCACGGCGCTCGAGATACCCCGGGAGACGTTGACGAGCAGGCCCCCGCCCGCTCCTAAGGCTGCCGTCCCGGCGGTTGCGTGCCCATATTGGAGGACTGGATCCACTTCGCCGCCCTGCGCGCCAACGCCAGGCACCAGGAATGGCAGCCCGGGAGCGATGTCGCGGATCCTGGCCAACTCGGCGGGTGCCGTGGCTCCGACAACGAGCCCAACGGTACCGCCCGGACCCCAGTGCACCGCACGCCGGGCCACACGGGCGTAGAGCGGCTCCGCAGGTGCATCCCCAGCCCTCGCCACCGGCAGGCCCTGGAACTCGGAGGCGCCCGGGTTGGACGTCCGACACAGTACGTAGGCGAAGCGATCCAGTCGCTCGAGCAATGGCAGCACGGCATCGGCGCCGAGATATGGGTTGACGGTCACCGCATCGGCCCCCAGGACGTCGAGCAAGGCGACCGCCTGGCGCGACGCGGTGCTGCCGATATCCCCGCGCTTGGCGTCCGCGATGAAGGGGATGTCGCCGGGAACGGCTGCTCGAAGGCGCTCGAGCGCGGCGATGCCAGCGCTGCCGTGAGCCTCGAAGAAGGCGAGATTCGGCTTGATCGCCGCAGCGTAACGTGCGCCAACCTCGATGAGCAGGCGCGAAAACCGCTCGATCCCGGCCAGGTCGCGCGAGAATCCGCGCGGCAGGCTCGCGACGTCTGGATCGATCCCAAGGCACAGAACGGAGCCCACCGCCGAGGTTCGTGCCGCGAGACGACCAAGATACGTGGCGCCCGACGTCACGAGGCGCCGCCCGAAGGTGCCGGCGATCCCGTGGGGGACGAGGGTCCCGACGATCCCGCGGGGGCCGATGGAATCGCAGACGGGACAGCGGTGGGTGCCGGCGTCGGGAGAAACGCCTCGGGTATCCACCAGCCGGGGCGCGAGGCGGGATCCAGCCCGGCTGCAATCGTCAGCTGCAGCGGATCGCCGTCGAGGGCAGGTGCCTGGCCACCTGCGAGGCGCGCCAACCACAAGTCGGTGACGCCGCCGTCGATCGCAAGATAGGCAATGGCATCGCCGGCTGGGGACCAGACCGCCCCGAAACTTCGCTCATCGTCGGTCACGCGGAGCAATTCCTTGCCCGTCCGCGCCTCGAGGATCACGACATCCGTCCCGAACGACGTCACGCGCGTGGCGCTGATGCGCTGCCCGTCCGGCGACCAGGCCGGCGAGCTATATCCGGGACCGGTGACTGCGACGGCCTTTCCGCTGGCAACGTCAAAGCGCATGATCACGGGCGCACCCTTCGACCCGTCACTTGCATTCTTGACATACAGGAGCGAGCTACCGTCCGGGGACCAGGCCGGATCCTGGTGACCGAGTGGCGCGTTCTGGGGCGCCTTGAGCGCTGTCAGGCTGCCGGTCGTCGGGTCGTACACCTTGAGCACGACGTCGCTCTTGGAGGGATCTGGCCCGTCCGTGATCACGACGACGGTGCCGTTGGCGGAGACCACCGGTTGCCGGAGGAAGTACGACCACGTGTAACTGCCCGAAAGAATCCGCCCCACGAGGAGCTGTTCGGGCTCTCCGGTGCCATCGGTTCGGACCCGCATCAGCGACGGCGTCGCCAGTTGGAATCGGCGAGCCACGCCACTGATCCGCCATCGACCCGGCTCCTGGATGGTCCGGACGAAGTAGATCCACTCCCCATCCGGCGAGAAGGAGGCCATGGAGTCATGGCCCCCCGATGTCAGGGCGGTCGCCTTCGCACCGTGCTGCAGCCAGATGTTGCCGGCCTTCACGTACAGAATTGTCCCGACGACGTCCGCTCGAGGATCAACGATCACGACGTTCGACGGCGTCGGCGTCCGCACGGCACCTCCGCCGCCATCATCGCCGCCATCCCCCGGTACCAGTGGGACCTGACCGGACAGGAGTGCAACACTCACGATGGCCACCAGCAGCAGCCCCACCCCCGCGGCAAGGTCTCCAACCGAGACCCCGGCCAGCGATCGGCTCACGCTGCCATCACGCGACGAGCCCTTGAGTGTCATGGATGTCCCCGTGTCGAGACGGCCGATGCAACCTCACCACGATTGGTTCGAATCGGCCGGCCTTCACCCTGGGCAGGAGCGCCCGTGTCGGCCGCCGGTCCGGCCAGGGCGACATCACGCACGTCGAGCTGCAGGGACTCGATCCCGCCGAACCGGCGGCTGACCAGGCGGGCAACGACATCCACCCGATCGCCGACTGCCAATTGGCCGGCCAACTCCGGCCAGCCGAACGCGATTCCGTCGAGGACGTCCAGACGACGCTTGAGGACCAGCTGGGTGTGACCGCCGCTGGCCTCGCGCGCCCGTGTCACCGTCAGGCCGCGCACCACGAGAAGTGGCTCCAGATTACCGACACCCCATGGCCCGAGGCGGGCGATGCCCGCCTGGAGCGCGTAGTCGACGTCCATGGCATCGAGCACGAGATCGATGGTCAGCGACGTCGCCGGTTCTCGAGGCTCCGTCGCGGAGGCCAGGGCGAGGAACTGCTCACGGAACGAGGGCCACTTGGCGAGCTCGATTTCGAAGCCGGCTGCGCCCGCATGGCCACCGTGGCGGATCAGCAGTTCGCCACAGGCGGTCAGCGCATCGGCGAGGTGGAGCCTGCCGTCCCCACGGCATGACGCGC
>JBDTQY010000222.1:0-5639 GCA_039931955.1 Chloroflexota bacterium | reverse complement strand
GTCCTGGGCCGGACGGCGAGTCCCACGGCGCGGCCGGCCCCGCGGATCTTCTGGAGGATCGGTTCGATCGGAACGTCCACCTCGACGTGGATGGTCACCGAGTCACAGCCCGCGTCCAGGAACTCGTCGATGTAGCGGTCTGGTTCGGAGATCATGAGATGTGCGTCGAAGGGCAGCGTGGTGCGGCGCCTGAGTGCCTTGACCATCTTCGGTCCGAAGGTCAGGTTCGGTACGAAGTGCCCGTCCATGATGTCGAGGTGGATCCGGTCGGCTCCCTCCCGTTCGGCACGCTTCACGGCATGGCCAAGGTTCCCAAGGTCCGCATCGAGGATGCTCGCCGCGACGCGCGCGCGACCCCGCTCCGTGATCGCAGGGACCGGGATACCCCGTCTGGGTGCCATCAGGCGTCCACGCCGTCGGGCAGCCCGGCCAGACTGCGCTCACCGCGCAGGGCCGCGGCAGACGACGCCTCGAGGAGTTCTCGCCTGCGGGCAACAGCCGCCACCGGTGCGGCGCCGGCACGATCAGCCGCCAGTTGGCCGCACGCCGCCCCCACCTCCGCGCCACGATTACGACGGATCGTCACGGGGATGGCGTCGGCCAGCAGGCGCTCGGCGAAGCGCTCAATGACCGGCATCGGGCTGGCAGTCCAGGGTGTGTGGGCGACCGGGTTCATCGGGATGAGGTTCACGTGGGACAAGGACCCGCGGAGGAGGTTGGCCATCGCCTCCGCATCCGCGTCAGTGTCATTGATGCCGCCGATCATGGTCACTTCGTAGCTGATCCGACGCCCGGTGGCCGCGGCGTGGGCGCGCGCAGCGGCGACGACCTCAGCCACGGGCCAGCGGCGGTTGAGTGGCACGAGCACGTCCCGGAGTGCATCTCGCGCAGCGTGCAGGCTGACGGCCAGCGTGAACTGCGGACCAAGCGCGGTCAGGCGGTGAATGCCCGGCACGACGCCGGATGTCGAAACGGTGATGTGCCGCGCTCCCAGGCCAAACCGGGCGGGGTCGTTCAGGGCGGCCACGGCCTCCAGCACGCGATCAAGGTTCAGGAGCGGCTCTCCCATCCCCATGAAGACGATGTTCGTCAGGCGTCGGCCTTTCGCATCGAGGCGTCTCGCCGCGTGACGCACCTGGTCGAGGATCTCAGCCGTCTCCAGATTTCGCCCGAAACCCAGTTCGCCGGTCGCACAGAACGGGCATGCGACGGCGCAGCCCGCCTGGCTCGAAATGCAGAGCGTGTTCCGTTCCCGCCGATCCGAGGCGCCCGGATAGTGCATCAGAACGCTCTCGATGGCGGCGCCGTCATGCAGACGGTGCAATGCCTTCTCGGTTCCTCCCCCGTCAGCCGTGACGATCTCGGTGTTCACCATCGAATCCCAGCGGAACCCTTCGCCGACCGCATCGCGGAGGGCTGGGCTCAACGTCGTCACCTCATCGAGCGATTCCGCTCGCGACCGCCAGACCGCATCCAGCACCTGCCGGGCGCGGAAGGCGGGCTCACCGCGGTCCCCGAACCACATCTCGAGGGTCACCTGGTCAAGACCGGATACGCCCGGCGATGGCGGGGTCGACGCGAGGGTCTCCGACGCGCGTCGCGCCGAGATGAGGATCGGCAGGCTGTGCTTGGGCATCGGTTCGCATTGTCGCACGGGCCGTTGTCCGAGCGGCAGCGTCGCGGTGCCATTGGGCTGCAAATCCCGGCTCATGCGGATGACACCGGTGGTCGATCAGAGCCGCAGCGTGCCATTCCGGTTGTGAACGCCGCGCCAGATCCGCTGCGCCGTCATCGGGAGGGTCTCGGGGCGGAAGCCGGTCGCGGCATGAACGGCATTGGCGATCGCGGCCGCACCGCCGACGACAGCGGCCTCGCCGATGCCCTTTGCTCCGAACGGCCCGTCGGGCGCTGGGAGTTCGACGTATGACGTTCGGACCGACGGCACATCGGTCGCCCGCGGCAGCGCATAGTCGAGGAAGGTGGCCGACAGAAGCTGGCCAGTGTCGTCGTGGACCAACTCCTCGAGGAGCGCCCAGCCGACAGCCTGGACGGCCCCGCCCTCCTGCTGCCCGGTCACGAGGGCCGGGTTCAGGGCCCTCCCCACATCCTGGACGGATTCGAAGTCAAGCACCGTCGCCTGGCCGGTCTCCAGGTCAACGCGGATGTGCGCAGCAAAGGCGGCGATGGAAGGCGCGAGGCTCCGGTGCTCCGATGAGGCGTGTCCTTCGATCGGCGCCCGTGACGCACGGTCGTGCGCGCGGATGAGTTTGGCAATGGGCAGGCCGCGATCCGGCGTCCCGCGCGGCCGCACGACACCCGCCACGATCTCGAGATCCTCGACCGCAATCTCGAGTTCGAGGGAGGCCGCATGCAGGAGTTGGTGCCGGGCGTCCTCAGCGGCAAGGCGAACGGCACGGCCCGCCGAATAGGTCACGGTGCTCCCGCCACTACCCGGCGACGGCGGGGCTGTAGCCGTGTCCGATGTGATGATCTGGATGTCGTCAGGGGACATCCCGAGGACCTCGGCCGCGATCGCCTGAAAGGCCCCCGAGGTCCCGGACATATCCACGACGCCGGTCACCACCTGGACCGATCCGTCCGGCGACATGCGGCAGAGCGCCGCCGCCGCGTCCTTGCTGCCGGGCCAATACCCGATGGCCAGCCCGATCCCCTCGCCCGCCGGCAGGACGCCTCGCCGCTGCCAGATGGCACCAGACGCAATGGCATCGAGTACCTCCGGCGCTCCATGCGCCGGCCAGGCCTCGCCATCCACCATGTCATCGCCTATCCGACTGGCGTTGCGCCGTCGGAAGGCGATCGGATCGTCGCTCGTCGCCGCGGCGAGTTCGTCGATCGCCGATTCGATGGCAAAGGCCGTCGGCGGACCACCAGGTCCGCGGTACGCGCCCGCCCCGACCCGGTTCGTCAGGACGCCATAGGCGCTGATGTCGCAGGCGCTCCACCGATATGGACCGGCGATCAGCGTGGCGGCAACCGATACTGACTCGTCGGTGCTGAAATCCTCGAAGGCGCCGGCGTCCGCCACGATCCGTGCTCGTATTGCCGTCAGCAGCCCCTCGCCATCGACCCCGATCTCGAGGTCGATATCGAATGCCTGCGAGGGGTTGGCCGCCAGGAAGTCCTCGCGTCGGTCGAGGACCAGTCGCACGGGTCGCCCCAGGCGGAGCGCTGCGGCCGCCACGATCGGTTCGAACAGGGACCATTTCCCGCCAAAGGCACCGCCGAGAGGCGTTGGGATGACGCGAATGCGATGCGTTGGCAGGCCGAGCGCGCGGCCCAGCTCCTTGCGAAGACCGAAGGTGCCCTGTGTTGCCGACTCAACGATCAGGGTGCCGTCGTCATCCGTCCATGCCGCACACGCCTGTGGCTCCAGGTAGCCCTGGTGCACCCACGAAGTCCGGAAGCGCCGATGCACCCGCGCCGTTGAAGCAGCGAGGGCCCCAGTGACATCGCCGGTCCGATACCGGTTCCGCCCGACGACGTTGGCGGACAACGACTCAAGGTGGATGGATCGGTCGCCCGCGCCCCCCACGGATGCATGGGTCTGCGCATCCATCGACGCCACTCCGGAACCAGGGACTGCATCGCCGTCCACGCTTCGTGCGAGCGGTGATCCGTGGAGGAGGGCCGTGTCCGTGTCGACCACGGAGGTCAGCGGCCGAAGGTCAGCCACCACGAGTTCCGCGGCATCCTCGGCCATCGTCTCCGACGCTGCGATCACGACTGCGATGGGCTGCCCGGCAAACACGACCTCGTCCAGGGCAAGCGGCGCCGCGACTCGCGTCAGCCCGGGCCGAAGACCGAGGTCCCGCGCCGTCAGGACCGCGACCACTCCCGGGGCGGCGAGCGCGGCGTCGATGTCGATACTGGCAATCCGCGCATGCGCCCGCGTCGCCAGCACCAGGCGCGCGTGCAACATCTCCGGGTACCGACGATCTGCCGCGTAGCGGATGGCGCCGTTCACCTTGACGGCCGAATCAGGACGCGGGCGGCTTTGCCCGACGGCCATGGACTTACCCGTCATCACGCACCGACATCCGCCCGATAGCCGCCGGCGACATGTCGACGGGCGCGGGCTTGACGACGGAGCCGACGAGCATCGGGTGTCCCAGTCGAAAGGCGGCTCCGGCCATCTCGCGGCGGCCCGCAGGCTGAACCCGCCCCAGGACGAGGCGGCCCTCGACGGTCGCGAGCGCGATGCCATCGCCGTGGCCTACGATCCGCCCCGGAATGTCGTCGAGGTTCGAGGGCCCGACGGAGGCGGCCTTCACGGCCAGGCGTGTGCCCTCCAGTTCGACGAAACAGCCGGGCCACGGCCGAAGGGCCCTCACGCTACGTTCGAGGCTGTCCGCGGGGCACCCGGGATCCAGTCGACCATCCTCGCGCCTCAGGGGGCGGGTCAGCGTCGCATGCTGTGGGTCCTGTGGTTCGCCGGGTGCTTCACCGCGAAGCACGGCCGGCAGGGTGTCGGCGAGGAGCCTCGCGCCCTCGCTCGCCGCCCGGGCCTCGAGACCGGGAGTGTCCTCGTCTTCCTCCAGCGGCCACGAGCGGCGCCCGATCACGGGACCCGTATCGAGGCCGACATCCATGCGCATGACCGACACGCCGGCGACAGGGTCTCCCGCCGCGATCGTCGCAGGGATCGGACTGGCGCCACGGTATTGCGGCAACAGGGACGGGTGGACATTGATGAACCCGAGCCGGGGCAGGTCGAGCAGGGACTGCGGGATCAGTTGCCCGAAATCTGCCAGGACGCACAGCCCCGGCGCGAGGGCACGAACTCTGTCAACGGCGTCGGCGGAGCGGACGCGATCGACCTGCATGAGCGGGACGCCACGCCGGAGGGCCTCCGACGCGACTGGGACCGGCGTCAGGACGCCTCGGCGCCCGACCGGTCGATCCGTCGGTGTGATCACCCCAACGAGCTCGAGATCGGACCGTTCAACCAGCGCCCCGAGAATCGCGACCGCGAAGGTCCCGGACCCGAAGAAGACCGTCCGGACCAGCGTCGCGCCGTCTGGTTCGGCGCCCGGCGTCACGCGAGGACGGGGGTCCGGACCTCGTCCGACGTCATGTCATCCGGTTCGCCGGCGTCGTCGTCCTCGTCATCACCGTGGCCGACGGCGATGAGTTCATCCATCGAATCGAGGTAGTCGATGTAGAGCTTGCCATCGAGGTGGTCGAGCTCGTGCTGCATTGCCCGGCCAAGGAACCCGCTGCCGGACACCTTGATCTTTCGGCCCGACCGGTTCTGGGCGACGAGCCAGACGCGCTCGCGACGCGTCACGTAGGCCGCGTAGCCCGGGATGGACAGGCAGCCCTCGAGGTCGCGGTCGTCTCCGCTGGCCTTGACGATCTTCGGGTTCACGAGCTCGTGGAGGGTCCCATCGATCTCGACGACACAGGCGTTCAAAGCCTCGCCGAGCTGCGGTGCGGCGAGGCCGACGCCAGGGGCCGCTCGCATGGTGTGGGCAAGGTCATCCAACAGCTCGTGAAGGTACTTCCCGAAGCTGTCGACCGGGCGGCCCTTCAGTCGAAGGCGCGCATCGCCGAGAAGAAGGATTGGACGGACACTCATCCGATCAGTATAGGCATCCATCGCCCAGGGACCCGACCGG
>JBDTQY010000221.1:0-7363 GCA_039931955.1 Chloroflexota bacterium | reverse complement strand
TCCAGCGGCTCAGCATCCTTGAACCAGCGCCAGTACAGCCATGTGGCGACGGAGTACAGGACGATGATCGTCGCGAAGTTGACGGTGTACCCGGCATCGAAACCGAGCGCGGCATGAACAACCGAGTAGTAGAACCCGGCGATGACCCAGCCGATCGACCAAGAGAGCGACATCGCGGCCGCGAGCGTTGCACGCTCCTGCGGGCTGACCCGGTCCATGGCGAAGGCACTGAAGATGGGGTTGCCGGCGTTCATCAGCGAATTCCGGACCGCCATTGCGGCAATGACCGTCCAGAGCACCGGGCTGAATCCGAGCACGATCAGGAATGGGATGCTCGCCCCCTGGACGAGGACGACCGACCGCACGCGCCCCAGGCGCCGGGCGAGCGTCGGCTGGAACAGGATGGCCACCATCGTGCCGAGGCTCGTCACGGCGAAGACGCCGTTCAGGGCGGCGAGGTCCAGGCCGAACTTCTGTTGGACGAACAGGTTGAGGAACGGGATCACCTGGCCGGCGCCGATCGAAATGAGCAGGCCGGGCAACAACAGGCGGAAGAACGCCCGCCGATCGAAGATCGTCAGGCCCAGCCGGCCGAGCGACCAACCGCGTTGTCGGGGCCGCGGGAAGGCTGCCGGTTCCCCGGTCGCCAGTAACTGTCGCCTGCGGACTACCGAGGGCCGGTCATCGCGAAGCCTGAGGACCACGAGGAGGCCCGCAACCAGGAGCCCGACCATGAAGACGAGGATGATCCGGTAGGTATCGGGCCCATCCGGCACATACCCGAGGCCGGCGGCCAGTGACCGAGCGATGAGCCCCCCGAGAACAGCCGCGATCACATTGGTGGCGCTGGTGATAGCGAACTGCAGCGCGAACAACTCGTTTCGGTTCGAGGGGCTGGAGTGCTCGGACATGTACGGCACGGAAACGACCTGGACCGTCTGTGTTCCGGCGCCATAGACCGCCACCAGGACGAGGATCGCAGCCGGATTCGCCGTTGCGACCAGCCCGGCCACGGCGATGAGGCTGGCGCCGACGCCGGATACCATCACCAGCCTCCGGCCGATCCTGTCCGACCAGGACGAGGCCGGGAATGCGGCCAATGCCGCGGCGATCGAACCGACCGTCGCGATGATCCCGATCCGCGATGCATCGAACCCGAGCGACGCCAGGTACAGGTTGAAGTCGATCCACCACAGGCTCGTTGCCGCCCCGCCTATGAGGGTGACGAGGAGAAAGCGCCGGGCGTCGGGCTCGAACCCTCGGTATCGCCCGGTAAGCCTGGCCACCTGGCGAGCGTCGGGACCAGGCCGGCTCACGGGTGGATGGCGTCCTCGAGGACATCCTGGAGGTCGTCGAGGTAGCCGGACCAGTAGGCTTCGTGGTCGTCGCGCATGGCCTCATCCGCGCCGGCCTCGGACCAGCCCTCATGGGAGAGATCCACGCGTGAGCCGCCGGCCTCAAATGGCTCCACGGTCCACGTGACGAGGGTTTCCATTCGAGGGTCAATGTCCAGCCATGCCCACCGATGAGCAAAGCGCGCACCCGGCTCCAGGGCGGTGATGACTCCCTCGACGACGCTGCCATCACCGAAGTCAAGACGGTACGGTTCCCCGATGGCGCCGAGCGGGCTGGCTTCGGTGAACCACTCCTCGACTCGCTCCGGGTCAGTCAGGTACGTCCAGACGAGATCGGCCGGTGCCGAGGTGGTGAATCCAAGCCGGATCGGCGTCACGGGCACGCTGGCCATCAATTCCTCCTGGACACGAAGCGGTCTCGGTCATGGTAGCCCGGGGCCGTTCAGCCCGATTCCGAGGCGCGTGGGTGCCCGGCCCGAAGTTCGTCTATCGGGACGTCGAGGGCGTAGGCCACGGCATCGTCGAGACCCATGGCGGCGCCCTCCGCCGTGAATCGCTCGAATGCTTCGGGCGACAGCATGGCGGCCACCTGCGGTCTGGCATAGATCTCATAGGCGGAGTCGACGTAACCTGCCAGCTGCGCACCGGTTGCCGCCGTCAGGCGGCGAGCGGCTCCCCGAATGCGCGCGGCTCTCGGTGCGTCTCCGTCGTCGGCGGCCTGGGACGAAAGATCGTCGAACACGAGGGCAATGCCGGCGGCGTCGCTGGCCTCGTAGAAATGGCGGAGTGCGTGTCGGAGGAATGGCCGCGACTCGTCCCGTCGCCCACGACGGAGCAGCGAGCTCCCGAGCATGTGGAGGGACCAGGCCTCCATCGTGACGTCGCCGACCTTCCGGAAGAGTTCGAGCGCCTCGGTGAATTTCGCCCCGCCCTGATCGCCGCTCTCCCGGAAGTACTCCCGGTTGCCCATGCCCCACAGGACGTTGGCCTGGCCTCGAAGATCGCCGAGTTCCTTGTACAACGCACGTGACTCCTTCTGGGCGCGCTCGCCCTCGCCCTCCGGATCGGCCAGGCGCGGATCAGCGGTCGGGTCCTCGCCGACCGTGAAGGCGAAGGAGTAGTTGTAGAGGGCGTTGGCGATCTCTGATTTGTCGCCGACCGTTCGCCATAGGTCGAGCGCCTCGCGATACGCCTTCCCCATGCCGGCGAGGTCGGCCTGCCACCAGTAGACACCACCGAGCGCCTCCATCAGGCGTGCACGCAAAGTCGGGTCATCGTGAGACCAGGGTGAGGCCGCGAAGGCCTCGAGCCGACGGCGCGCCTCGTACAAGTGGCCCCGTTTCTGCCAGAACCGCCACATGCCGAAGGCGACCCGAATCGCGTACGCGCCGTCCCCGACCATCGGTGCCCGCTCGAGGACCGCCCGGATGTTGTCGTGCTCGCGCTCCAGGAGCTCGAGCTCTACGCGCTGCTCCAGGCCGGAGAGCTTTGGGGCCGACTGTTCGACCAGGGCGAGGAACCAGCTCGTGTGGCGAGCCCGGATCGCCGCCGCATCGGCCCGCCCGTCGAGCATCTCCGAGGCGAACTCGCGAATGGTCTCGAGCATCGAGAAACGAGGCGGATCCGTGTCGAGGGAGCGGATCAGGCTCTGATCCACGAGCGTCATCAATCCGTCGAGGATGTCGCGTCCGGTTTCGTCGGACGAGCCTCCGATCGCCTCGGATGCGTCGAGATCAAAGCCGCCGGCGAAGACAGACATGCGCTCCAGGAGTCGCTGGTCGGCGTCATCCAGTAGGTCATAGCTCCATGCGATCGCGCCACGCAGCGTCTGCTGCCGCGCGGGGAGGTCACGAGCTCCTGCAGCCAGGAGGCTCAGCTGGTGATCCAGCCGCGCCAGGATCGCATCGGGGCCCAGCAGTTTGATGCGCGCGGCAGCCAGCTCGATGGCCAGGGGCATGCCCTGGAGTCGGGCGCAGATCGCTGCCACGGCCCGGGCGTTGGCGTTCGTGATCTTGAAGTCATGGCGGACGGCGACGGCCCGGGCAATGAAGAGCCGGACGGCCTCATACGTGCTGAGTTGGGCCGGATCGAGGGCTCCGCCGCCCTGGGCCTTCGCGTAGCCGCTCAACTCGCCGATGCCCGGCGGGACCGGCAGCCCCGCGATGGGGAACTCCTGCTCGCCCGAGACGTGCAGCGGTGCTCGAGATGTCGCCAGCACCTTGAGTCCGGGGGCGGCGCGAAGCAGATCGGCCACGATCGGGCCCGCCTCGAGCACCTGCTCGAAGTTGTCGAGTACGAGCAGAACCGTTCGCCCCGCCAGCCACTCCGCCAGGATGTCGCGGCCCGAGCGCACGCCGGATTCCGCGAGGCCGATCGAGGATGAGATCCGGGGCGCGACGAGCGACGGGTCGCGAACGGTCTCGAGCTCAACCAGGAAGACGCCGTCCGGGTAGGCGTCCGCAGCCGCTGCGGCAACCTGGAGCGACAGGCGCGTCTTTCCGGTCCCGCCGGGCCCGGTCAGCGTCACGAGACGGCTGGAGGCGAGCAGATCGAGTCCTCGCGCAAGTTCAACGTCGCGCCCCACGAAGGACGTCAGCTGGGTCGGCAGGTTGTTCGGGTGTGCGTCGATGGTCGCCAGGGGAGGAAACGATGTCGCCAGACCCGCTGCCGCCAGCTGGAACAGGCGCTCGGGTTCGGTCAGATCCTTGAGCCGGTGCGGTCCGAGATCGATGAATTCCAGGTCGTCCGAGATGGACTGCAGGGCAAGGGTGTGCGCGGACTCCGAGACGAGGACCTGGCCGCCGTGGGCGACGGCCGCGATGCGAGCTGCACGATTGATCGCCAGGCCGACAAGGCTCCCGCCGGCCAGGCTTGCCTCACCGGCGTTGATCCCCATCCGTACCCGGATGTGCGCATCGTTGGGCCACGGCTCGCTGATCAGCGCCTGCTGAGCAGCCGCAGCCGCCGCGAGCGCCTCCCCGGCGGAGCTGAAGACCACGAAGAAGGAATCTCCCTCCGTGCCCTGCTCGGTCCCGCCGCGAGCCTGGAAGGCGATGCGCAGGATGGCTCGATGCCGCTCTCGAAGGGCCGCATAGAGCGTTGTCCCGACGGCCTGCTCGAGGCGAGTGGAGCCCTCGATATCCGAGAAGAGGAAGGTCAGCGTGGAGCTGGGCGATGCCGCGCCGGTTGACGTCGGGTCCGTCATGGCTGCGGGGCGCGGGGGGCCATCAGTGCCGGAGGGCGTCCGTGGCTTCCCGCAGGCGCGAGGCCACGCCCCGAAGAATGGCGAGCATGACTTTGGGGTTGGTCACCAGTGCCGCCTCGAAGTCCCAGGTGGCGATGGCAAGGCAGGTGGTGGCGGTTTCGGCGGCGACCGTGGCATTTCGCGGTCGCCCGTCCAGGACCGACAGTTCGCCGAAGAAATCGCCCAGGCCGAGATGTGCCAGGACGGCTCCGTCGCGGACGACGCGGACGGACCCCTCGACCACAACGAAGAAGCCACTCCCGATTTCGCCCTGTCGGGCGATCACGTGGCCGGCGGGGAAGGAAACCTCCGCGGCCGCAGCAGCGAGCGCCGCAATGCCGGATTCGCCAACGCCGCGAAAGAGGGGGCAGTTTGCGAGCAGTTCGGATCGTCGGTCCGGGGTCAGGATCACGGGTTCTTCCATCGTGACCCGGATGCTGACCGGCCCCCGCGCAATCGTCAAGGCGTCTGGGTTTGCGTCTGGGTTTGCGTCTGGGTCCAGGCGTCGGGTCCAGGCGTCGGGGTCCAGGCGTCGGGTCGCGGCGCAGCGCAGCGTCAGCGGCGTAGCGTCGTCGGCGGCACCAGAGCCTGAGTTCGACGCCGCAGCTCCGAGCGGAGCACAATCCCGCTGACCCGCGCACCACATCCGAGGAGCGAACACCGCCATGGCCACACGGGACGAGATCGCCGAAGCCCTCGCGAGCATGACCCTGTTCGCCGACCTCAGCATGCCGCAGCTCCTCGGCGTGGCGGGCCGTTTCGAAGAGGCGTTCTTTGCCGACGGCGAGCGCATCGTCCGTCAGGGCCTTACCGGGTCCGCTTTCTTCGTCATCCTCGACGGCGAGGCTTCGGTGGTCGTTGATGGCGAAAAGCGAGCCACGCTTGGACGCGGCGACTTCTTCGGCGAGGTGTCGATCATGCTCGGCGAGTCGCCGACGGCCGACATTGTCGCCACGCGCCCGCTCCGCTGCGTCGCCCTCCCCGGGGCGTCCCTGGAAACATTCCTGATCGAGCACCCGAAGGTCACCTACCGGATGCTCCAGGTCCAGTCCCGACGCCTTCGCAACGCCAACCGCGCCCGGAGTTGAGCGGCACGATGCCTGAATCACAACGACCCTTCCTGCCCGGTCACTACCCCGTCATCGTCATCGGATCCGGCCCCGGTGGCCTGCAGGTCGCCTACGACCTGCTTCGGTTGGGGATCCCGCATGCGGTCCTGTCCGCGGACGAAGGCCCCGGCGGTATGTTCCGCAAGTGGCCGTTCTTCCAGCGGCTGCTTTCGTGGACGAAGCCGTACGCACCCGCCGAGCGATCCACGCGCGCGTTCGAGCGTTGGGACTGGAACAGTCTCCTCGCCCACGAACCGGAACTGCGGGGCCTGCAGACCGAGTTCCTCGACGGTTCGTCCGACTTCCCGTCCCGCCCGGAAGCAGAGGCCAGCCTCACGGCGTTCGCCGAACGTGCCGGCATCGCCATTCGTTACGGCTGTCGCTGGGAGTCGACCCAACGGGATGAGACAGCGGACGGGATCCGGTTCACGCTCACGACCTCGGATGGTGTTTACACCTGTGAGAACCTCATCCTCGCCGTCGGGGTGGCCCAGCCGTTCTCGCCGGCTACGCCCGGTATCGAGCACGCGGTCCACTATGCCGACACGCGGGACGCCGAGTCCTACACCGGCCGTCGCCTGTTCATCATCGGCAAGCAGAACTCGGGCTTCGAACTCGCCTCCGGCCTGCTGAAGTACGCGAGCCGCATCACCCTCGCATCGCCGTCTCCGGCCAAGACCTCCATCGAAACCCATTCGCTGGTCGGAGTCCGGGCTCGTTACGTCCAGCCGTTCGAGGACTCGGCGATGGGTGGCGGCGTGGACATCCTGGCCGCCTCGGTGGCCGGCATCAGCAGGGTCGATGGCGGCCTGCGAGTGGATCTCCAGCGCACAGACAACGGACTTCCGGTGGCGGTCGAGGCCGACGAGGTGATCGCCGCCACGGGATTCACCTGTCCGCTTCAGGATCTTCCAGCCCTTGGCGTGGCAACGTTCGGGCAGGCCCGGATGCCAGCCCAGACCGCGTTCTGGGAGAGCGCCACCGTTCCCGGCATCCATTTCGCCGGGACGATCACGTCGGGCGCTTCCGGACTCAAGAAGCACGGGATTCCAGGCTATTCGGGCGCCGTCCAGGGTCATCGGTACAACGGCCGGATCATGATCCGCCGCCTCGCCGAACGATCCTTCGGGATCGCTCCGGAGCGGCCGGAACTCCCGCTCCGTGGGCTCATCGACCACGTTCTCGAGGAGGCCACGAGCGCCCCGGAACTGTGGCATCAGAAGGCCTACCTGGCGAATGTCGTCACGGTCTCGGCCGCCGACGGTATCCGGAACGAGGGGATGCTCCCCCTGACCTACTTCCTGGACAGCGACGGTCCGGACGCCATCGCGATGACGATCGAGGCCGATGGGCACGGCGCCATCTACCCAGTCGCCTACGTGCGGCGCGCCGGCCGCGTCGAAGAGCACGCGCTCGAGCCGCACCCACTTCATGATTTCTCGGGCAGCCCGTATCGCCGCCAGGCGGGCGCACTGCTGGATCTGATCGCCCCGGGAGCCTCGGCCGGGTGACAGGCACGATCAGCACGGACGCTGGTGTCCTGCGCCGGCTGCTGGCGGCGAGCGCTGGCTCAGCCAGTGAGCGCCACGGCCCGACACTGCTCGTCGAGTTCTTCGCCAGTCGGTGCTGCACCAACGTGATGGTCGGCGACCTCC
>JBDTQY010000220.1:0-3133 GCA_039931955.1 Chloroflexota bacterium | reverse complement strand
TGATGGCCGGTCCCGTGAGGCCGGCGAACCGGTTCTGTGAGGCCGGAAAGGAGAGTTCGATGGCTGCGTCCAGCTCCATCGGCGGCGATGCTCGCCGCGCCCCACGCCAGGGTGCAATCGCCGTTTCCTTTGACGTTCCATCGGGCCACTGCATGCCCTCGTGATGCCGCCGCATCCACGCCCAAGCTCGGTCGTCGACCCGCGGATCGGTGATCTTGGCCCAGCGTTGCTGGCGCTTGAGGACGGGACGATCTTCCCCGGTGTCGCCTTCGGTGCCCCTGCGGCCTCGGGCGGCGATCTCGTCGTGAACACCAGCCAAACCGGCTACCAGGAGGTCTGCACCGACCCGTCCTACGCAGGCCAGGTCGTCGTCATGACCTATCCCCTCATTGGCAACTACGGCAGGCTGCGGGCCGATGACCAGTCGCTCCGGCCGTGGCTCCGCGGACTCGTGGTCGCCAACGCGACCGCGGCCGTCGTGGAGGACGCACTGCAGCTGGCTGCGCTGCTCCGCGAAGCGTCCATCCCCGCCATCGCGGGCGTGGACACGCGGGCGTTGGCGCGCCATCTTCGGACCCACGGGAGCCTCCGCGGGGTGATCCTGGAGCCAGGCATGCTCGACCCGGATCAGGCACGCGCCGCCGCCGCGGCTGTCCAGCGCTGGGAGGACCAGGACTTCGTCGGGCAGGTGTCGCCGGCCGCGATCGTCGATATCGGGGATCCGGTCGCGCCCGGACCTCTCGTCGGGGTCGTCGACTTCGGGCTGAAGTCGAACATCATTCGCAACCTGGTCCACCGCGGGTTGCGTGTCCGCGTGCTGCCACATACGGCAGATCCGGCCACGGTCCTGGCATCGGACATCTCGGGGATCGTCCTGTCACCCGGCCCAGGGGACCCCGCCCGGCTGGAAGGTCCCGTGTCACTGGCTCGAACCATCATCGACGACGGGCGTCCGCTGCTTGGCATCTGCCTCGGCCACCAGATCGTCGCCCGGGCCGCCGGCGCCAGCACCACCCGCCTCCGATTCGGGCATCACGGGGCCAACCATCCAGTCCGCGACGTCGAATCGGGGCTGGTCCAGGTGACCGCCCAGAACCACGAGGTCCAGGTCGTTGGCGATTCGGTCCCGGCTTCGTCGGGCTTCTTCGTCAGCCAGTTGAACCTCAATGACGGGTCCGTCGAGGGGCTTCGTCATCGGGAGCGGCCGATCGAGACCGTCCAGTACCATCCCGAGGGCTCGCCGGGACCGCTCGACGCCCTCGCCGTCTTCGACCGGTTCGTGACCGCGGCACGCGCACGGTCCGCCCGATGACCGCCCACGCGGAGGGAGCCGTGACGGGTGCCACGGAACGGCCAGCAAAGCCCGCATCCGTCCTGATCATCGGCTCAGGGCCCGTCGTGATCGGTCAGGCCGCGGAGTTCGACTACGCGGGTACCCAGGCCTGTCGTGCGCTTCGTGCCGAGGGTGTCCGGACCGTCCTCGTGAACTCGAACCCGGCAACGATCATGACCGACCCGAACGTCGCGGATGTCGTGTATCTCGAGCCGTTGACGATCGAGTCGATCGAGTCGGTCATCGCGGCCGAGCGCCCGGAGGGACTCATCGCCGGCCTCGGCGGGCAGACCGGCCTCAACCTTGCGATGGACCTGGCGAAAGCCGGAATTCTCGATCGCTACGGCGTCCGGCTGCTCGGAACGCCGCTCAATGCCATCGAGATGGCCGAGGATCGGGAGGCGTTCCGGGGGCTCCTGGATCGCCTGGGGCAGCCGTACGCGCCATCGGCCATCGTCGATGGTGCCACGCCGGCCGCAAGGGCCGCCTCGTCCGACGCGGCGCTGGCGGCAATTGGCCTCCCGGCCATCGTCCGACCGGCGTTCACGCTCGGTGGCACGGGCGGCGGTATCGTCGAGACCGAGGTCCAGTACCGCGAGCGGGTCCGCACCGGCCTGCGCTCGAGCCCCATCGGCCAGGTGATGGTGGAGCAGTGTCTCGTCGGCTGGCAGGAGATCGAATACGAGGTCATGCGCGACGCGGATGACACCTGCATCGCGATCTGCTCGATGGAGAACGTGGATCCGCTGGGCGTCCACACCGGGGACTCGATCGTCGTCGCGCCGGTCCAGACCCTGCCTGACCAGGTTCACCAGCGCCTCCGAAGTGCCGCCCTGGCGATCATTCGGGGCCTTGGCGTTGAAGGAGGCTGCAACGTCCAGTTCGCCCTTTCGCCGGACAGCACCGAGTACGCGGTCATCGAGGTCAACCCGCGCGTGTCCCGCTCGTCGGCCCTGGCCAGCAAGGCGACGGGCTACCCAATCGCCCGGGTGGCAGCCCAGATCGCGGTCGGTCGCCGCCTCGCTGACATCCCGAATGTCGTGACCGGGACAACGGTGGCGGCTTTCGAGCCTGCGCTCGACTACGTGGTGGTCAAGCTGCCGCGCTTTCCCTTCGACAAGTTCCCGACCGCCGACCGTACGCTGGGCAGCCAGATGAAGGCGACCGGTGAGGTCATGGCAATCGATCGCACCTTCGGATCTGCCCTCAACAAGGCGCTCCGCGGCCTGGAACAGGCCGGGGCCGGACCCTTGGCCGAAGACCCATCCTGGGCGAACACCGTCAACTACCTGGCAGCCGTCCTGGCTCCAGGTTCCGAGGCGGACCACGAGGCGCCGATCCGCTGGATCGACGAGCGGGGGCAGGCCTGTGAGTCATCGCGACATGCCCAGCGCACCGCAGCTCCGATCGTGCTGCGCAGATTTCTCGTGCCTTCGGATGACCGCCTCTGGCGCGTCATGGCCCTGCTCCGTCGGGGCGTGGCCCAGGAGGATGTCCGTGTCGTCACGGGCATCAACGCCTGGTTCCTGGCCGAGCTCGGGCGGAACGTGGCGCTGGAGGCCGAGGTCCTCGCCGCCGGGCCTCGGCTGATCGAGCAAACCGGACCCGCGCCCGGGGAACTGCTCGCCGCGGCCAAGCGCGCCGGTTTCGGCGATCGAGAACTGGCCGACCTCGCGGGATTGTCCGCGTCGGAGATCCGGGCGGCTCGACTCGCCCTGGGCATCGTGCCCGGCTATGCCATGGTGGACACGTGCGCCGCCGAGTTCGCGGCCGAGACGCCGTACTTCTATTCGACCTACG
>JBDTQY010000219.1:0-5056 GCA_039931955.1 Chloroflexota bacterium | reverse complement strand
GGAGGGCGAGCTCAACCGCTTCGTCAATGTCTACGTCAACGGTCAGGACGTCCGATACCTGGAGGGCCTGGCGACGCCGGTTGCCGGTCCGGACGAGGTGCGTCTCCTTCCGGCGATGGCGGGCGGCTGACGTGACGGCACTGCGGGCCCAGACCCGCGGTACGGGAGAAGCGGAAGGGCGGCGCGACGCCGGTGTCCACACCCACGCCGCCGCCCACATGGACCTCGCACCACACGGGGGTCGCTACGAGAGCATCCTCGACGCGATCGGCCACACGCCGCTGGTTGCGATCCCGGCGATGTCGCCGAACCCGCTCGTCCACATCTACGCGAAACTCGAGTTCCTCAACCCGACCGGGTCCATCAAGGATCGGGCCGCACGCGCCCTGATCGAGGATCTCGAGGAGCGGGGCGCCCTCGGGCCGGACTCGATCATCCTCGAGCCGACCTCCGGCAATACCGGGATCGCGCTGGCGATGATCGCCCGACGCAAGGGCTACCGCGTCGCGCTCGTCATGCCGGACAACGTGACCGCCGAGCGACGCCAGATGGCGGCGCTCTTCGGCGCCGAAGTCGTGGACTCGCCCGGCCGCCTCGGGTCCAACGGGGCCATCGCCCTGGCCAAGGAACTGGTGAGTCGCGATGCGCGGTTCGTCATGCCGTACCAGTACGGCAACCCGGCCAACCCCCGGGCCCACGAGACCACCACCGGTCCCGAGATCCTGGCCGACTGCCCCGAGGTGGACGCCGTGATCGCCGGCCTGGGCACGGGCGGCACGCTCATGGGCGTCGCCCGGTTCTTCCGCCGCGCCAAGCCGGGCGTACGGATGATCGCGGCCGAGCCGCTCCCGGGTGAAGGTGTCCAGGGACTCCGCTCGCTGGACGAGGGGTTCGTGCCCGAGATCCTTGACCCGTCTCTTCTCGACGCGAAGTACCTGGTCTCCAATCGCGATGCCATTTCGGCAGTGCGGGACCTCATCGCCCGCGAGGGGATCTTCGCGGGCCCATCCTCGGGTGCGGTCCTGGTCGCAGCCGCCCGCGTGGCGGCCGAGATGACTGCGGGAACACTCGTCGCGATCCTGCCCGATGGCGGCTGGAAGTACCTCTCCGCCGGCACCTACGCCCGCGACCTCGACGACATGGAAGAGGATCTCGAGGGCGGCATCAACTGGTGGTAGTCGGCGCTTGACCCCGGCAGAATGCCGATGTCGCCACAGGCTGCCAAGTTGCACGCTGTCACGGATCCCGGCAGCGGCCGTCCGGTGGTCTGGTCGGTTCCGGGCGAGGAGCCAGGTCGAAGCAAGCCCGACAGTGTTCCCGGTCTGATCAGGGGCCCACACCCGAGACGGAATCGTCACAGGCGACATGGACCCGATCGAGCGCGATCCCGAAGAAGGAGATCGCGGCGATATCGACCTCCCTGCAGCTCTCCGATCCTGAGCCGTATTCAATGACGACACGGTGGAGCGTAAGCAGTCGCAGGAATGGGTTGTCCCAATGTTCTCGTGCAAGGGCGAGTGCCTGCTGGTCCCTGGCCTCCCCGGTCGCCGCGTCCAACCGTTCAGCTTGTCTCATCGCCAGCCAGTAGCCGCTCAATCCAAGGACTACGAGGACGACGACGACGAGCGCCGGTCCTCGGACAGCTTCGCGTATCGGGCGTCCTCCTCGAACTACGGCCAACTCCAGCTCATCCCGCCAGGAACATATTGCTGCCCCACTGGGAATGATATATACGGTGTCGTCAGCGTAGATGCGGCGCTTGACCCCGATGTGACCACTGACTATAGTCACTGGTCAGAGGAGCGCGCCATGTCCGATCGCATCATGATGGCCAGCCGATTCAAGGCCGAGTGTCTCGCCGTCCTGGATCAGGTGGACGAGCTGAAGGTCAGCGTGACGATCACCAAGCACGGGCGCCCCATCGCTCGCCTGGTTCCACTCGAATCGGCCCCTGCCCGCGCCCTCTCCGGCAGCGTTCAGTTGATCGCCCACGAGGACAGCGCCTATTACGGGACGAACGATGCGTGGAATGCGGAGCCGGGTCGTCGGTGAGCCTTCTCCTCGACACCCACGTGATCCTGTGGTGGCAGGCCGGCGGCGACCGATTGTCGAGCCGTGCCGCCGATGAGATCGCGCGTGCCGAGCACCTGCTCGTCAGCCCGCTATCGTGCTGGGAGATCACGTCGCTGGAACGTCAGGGGCGCATTGCGCTGGATCGCCCGGCCCTCGACTGGATCCGTGACCTGCTGAGCCTGCCGCGTATGGCGAGCGTGTCGTTGACCGCGGAGGCCGCCGCCTGGGCCGGCCTGCTCGACGCGGACCAATTTCCGGGCGACCCGATCGATCGGCTCCTGTACGCGACCGCCCGGGACCACCGCGTGCCGGTTCTCAGCAAGGATGAGCGGATGCGGGCCTACGCGGCTCGGGCGGGGGACGTCGATGTCATCTGGTAATGGCGCAGGCAGCACCGACGGCGAAGGCAGCGGCGATGGCAGGTCCGTGGCGCCGCTCTCCGTGGCTATCAGCCCGGCCATCCGGGCCGGGATCATCGACCACGCGCGGGCGGAGCTTCCGAACGAATCCTGTGGCCTGATCATCGGTGACAAACCGGCGGCCGATGGCGGCGCCGCGCTGCGCTGGGTCCCGACGCGCAATCGGGCGGCGTCGCCCTACCGCTACGAGATCGACTCGGAAGACCTCCTTCGGCTGACGATCGAAACCGATGATGCGGACGAGGTCTTTTGGGCCATCCTCCATTCCCACGTCGCCTCGCCTGCCCGTCCCTCGCCAACGGACATCGGGCTGGCCTTCTACCCGGATGCCCTGTATGTCCTCGTCTCGCTCCATCCGGACGAGGCGGACCCGGCAACGGGCGAGCCCGGGATCCGAGCGTGGCGCATCCTCGATGGCGTCGTGAGCGAGGTCACGATCGTCGCGGGCTGACGCGGCTGCGGTACCGACGCGAACCCGGCCGAACGCGGCGAACCCGACCTGGCCCGCGAACCAGACCCGACCCGTCCAAACTCGATCTGATCCGCCGGCTACTCCTCGCACGAGTGGTAGTTGCGGGAAGCTCGGTCAGATCACTCGCCCGCCCGCTACCCTGCCGCCGTCGGTGTTCCGCTCAAGCGTGGGTGCCCGGCCCCGGGCCGCCCGCGACCACCACTTATCCGACTACCACCCCTCTGAGGAGTATCTGGCAGGCCCTGACGCCCATCAGGCCGTTTGCGCGGCCAGTCCCCCGACGCGATCAACCAGTCGCTCAACGAACGTCGCCGCATCTCCGCGGACGGCAACAGCCACATTGGGCTGCGCGCCCGTGATCCCTCGCCAGTCGGCGACGGTCATCCCGTGGGCGAGGCCGGGCCCCGACTCCACATCCACGAACACCGGCTGTGTCGTGACGAGGCTCGGATCGAGCGTCGCCGCAACCACGAATGGATCATGGATAAAGGCCCCGTAGAAGCCGTCGTATGTGGCGTGGAATTCAAAATAGAAGCGCAGCGAATCCACGATGAACCGCAGCGCCGCGTTGGCTGCCACGGAGCCGGTGGCCCGCATCTGGTGTGCCGACTCCGCCGGTTCCGCAGACTCCATCTGGCCCACTGAGCCCGAGGCCAGCATCTGAGCCTCGGGGCTCCCCGGAGCCGCGAGCACCGCCGCGTCCTTCTCCCTTGCGCCGGCGCGTCGGGCCAGACGGGCCACGTCGGCCGGCAGGATCCGCGCTCCCTCGGTGACGTCGAGGCCCATCCCGACCGGGAGGGGCACCGCTGGATCCTCGGCGAGGGCCGCTCCCCAGGCGGCCAGGCAAGCCTTTGCGGCATCGGGATCGACGTGGATGTTCCACTCGGAGGTCGGCGTCGTATTCCCGGGCACGCGGAACGCCCCCGCCATGAAGGTCCAGCCGCGGAGCAGGAAGGGGAGCCGGGGCTCAATGGCCAGCGCGAGCGCCAGGTTCGTCATCGGCCCGAGGGTGATGAGGTGAACCTCTCCGGGCCGTCGCCGGGCCGTCTCCACGATGCGATGCGCGCCGCCCAGCTGATCCAGGTCGCGACCGGGATCAGGCAGCACGGCGTGGCCGATACCGTGGGGGCCGTGCGTCTCCTCGGTCGTTTCGAGCGCCTTGACGAGGGGCCGATCGGCGCCAGGCGAAACACTGATGTCGCCACGCCCGGCCAGTTCCAACACCGCCCGCGTGTTTCGCTCCACCTGGTCGGCGCCCACATTCCCGGCCACGCACGTCACGGCAATGATGTCGATGTCGGGTGAGCCGCAGGCGTACAGGAGTGCCAGGGCGTCGTCGATACCCGTATCGAGGTCGAGGATGACTGGCAAGGGATCCGCAAGGGCCGCCCCCGGGTCCACGGCAAGCGGCTCCTCGGGGAGCGGCTCCGCCCCCGGGTCCACGGCAAGCGGCTTCCCCTCGCGCGGCTTCCCCTCGCGCCGCTCCCCCTCGCGCAGTTTCCTCTCGCGCAGTTCCCGCTCCGATGGCGGCGCGCTGGGATCCGAGCCGCCAACCATGCGCCACAGCCTACACTTCCACCTCGTGACTTCCTCAGACTCGCTCCCCGATCTGCCGATCCTCACCTACGAGCGCCGCGTGGCGCACGTTTCGCCATGGGATCCGCGGACCGTCGAGGTGGCTGATCGCATCGCGGCCATGGTCCGTGCCCACCGCCCCGACCTGGTCGCCGAGCACATCGGCAGCACGGCGGTTCGCGGGCTGCCCGGCAAGGGCATCGTGGACTTGACCGTCGAGGTCGAGCCGGCGCAGATCCCGGCCACGGTGGAGATGCTTTACGGCATGGGCTTCCAGCCGCAGCCGGGGCCAGATCCGTGGCCGCCGACGCGGCCGATGCTGGTGGGTGCCGTCGAGATGGACGGTGACGAATTCCGGATTCACTTCCATGTCCAGCCGACGGGCGGTGACACGCGCCGCGACACCGCCTTCCGTGATGCTCTGCGCAACGACCCCGAGTTGCTGCGCCAGTACGCGGACCTGAAGACCGCTATCACCGGCGGATCCGTGGTGGACGGGCTTCGCTACACGCATTCG
>JBDTQY010000218.1:0-6348 GCA_039931955.1 Chloroflexota bacterium | reverse complement strand
CCGTTCTTGGCGCGCTCGTGGCGACCGCGGCAGTGCTCCTGCGCAGCTTTCCGCTCCTGCTCGTCGGGACCCTCCTGATCGGTTTCGGGAACAGCTCGAACCAGCTGTCGCGGTACACGGCGGCCGATCTCGTCCCGGCTGCCAAACGGGCGTCGGCGATCGGAATGGTCGTCTGGGGCGCCACGGTCGGATCGGTCGTGGGACCGACGCTCGTCCCGGTCGCCGGCTCGATGGCCGCAGCTGTGGGACTGCCCCCGCTCGCCGGCCCATATCTCCTGCCGGTCCTGTTCGTCGGCATCGCCGCGATCCTGTCCTTCGTCCTATTGCGACCGGATCCCTACGACATGGCCGACGAGACGGCACCGCGGCCCGGCACCCCACTCGCGGAAGGGGCTGTCAGCCTGGCGCTCTGGCAGACGCTCCGCAGACCGGGTGTTCTGGTGGCCATCGTGGCGCTCGTCATCGGCCAGTTCGTCATGACCCTGATCATGACCATGACCCCCCTCCACATGACCCAGCATGGCCATGGCCTGGCGGCCGTCGGGATCGTCCTCTCGGGGCACACGCTGGGGATGTTCGGGTTGTCACCGCTCTCCGGACGACTCGCCGAGCGGATCGGGACCATCCGTGCGATCTTCGTGGGGACCGGCGTCCTGGCCATCTCGGCGGTCATGGCGGCGGTGGCTCCGCCCGAAGGTGGCAATCTCCTCCTCGTTGCCCTGTTCCTGCTCGGACTCGGCTGGAACATCGGCTTCGTGGCTGGCAGTTCACTCCTGTCCGAACATCTCGAGGTCCACGAGCGGACACGGGTCCAGGGCGCAGCGGATGCCCTCATCTGGAGCGCCGCGGCGGGCGCGAGCCTGGGATCCGGCGTGATCATGGCAACCGTCGGCTACGCGGCCCTCGGTGTCCTCGGAACCGGCCTCGTCTTCATCCCGATCTTCGCGTTGCGGGCGCATCAACAGGCGCTGGCCCACCGACACCTCGACGCACCAGGTGGCACACCGGGCCTCCCATGAGCTCGCGAAGGCCGCTGGCAGGCTTGGCCGCTGGCAGGCTTGGCCGCTGGCAGGCTTGGCCGCTGGCAGGCTTGGTCGCCCGATCAGTCGCGCAGGATCGGTCGCCCGATCAGTCGCGCAGGATCGGTCGCGTCATGCAGGTCGGGCCACCTGAGCCGTTGATCCCGATCTCCGTCGCCGGATAGGTGTGCACCTCGCAGCCGGCCTCCGCCAATGCTGCCACCGTCGTCGGGTTGCCCTCGGCCAGGATCACCACACCGGGTCGGACGGCCAGGACATTGCAGCCGAGCGTCCCGAATTCTTCCTCGGGGACCTCCAGCATCCGGATGCCGAGCTCGTTCAGGAGCTGCCACAGACCCACCGGCAGCAGGGGTGGAAACACGACTGCCAGGTCGTCGGCGACCGGCGAGATCACGGACAGCAGGTGAATCAGTTCGGCCGGCCCGCGCCAGTACGGAACGTCGAAGACCCGGACATCCCCGCCGACGATCTCCGTCAGCTGGCGTACGCCCTCACTGTTCGTCCGCAGGGTTCGACCGATACACAGGAGGTCGGGTCGGAGCCAGAACGTGTCTCCGCCCTCGATCGTGCCCCCGCCCTCGATCCGGTCAGCCACGGGGATACCGGCGGCCGAGGTCCAGGCCTCCAGCACCGCGGGCTCATCCCGGCGGTTCGGTTTGCCGGGCCGGAGGGCAATGGATCCGCGGTCCGAGACGAGCAGCGGGTCGAAGGTGTAGACGAGATCCGGGCTGGCAATCTCGGTTTCGAGCAGGTGAACCCGTGGCCCGAGAGAACTCAGGACGTCGACGAATCGGTCGTGCTCTCGTTGGGCAAGGCTCAGGTCCACCCTGTGAAGGAAGCCATGGCCGGGGTCGTCGAAGGCTCGCCCGAACGCCGGGCCTGGGCGCTTCACCAGGACGTCCCGGAGCGGCGCAGTCATGCTCTGGGCGCCGAACGCTCGCCCCTCGCCCGCCATCAGGAACCTCGAGCGCCGGTGGCAATGGTCGCCAGCTCGGCGAGCATACGGTCGACTTCGTCGGCGGTGTTGTAGTGGGTAAGGCCGATCCGAACCAGGCCACCGCCGTCCATCAACCCGAGCCGCTCTACCAGTTCGAGCGCATAGAAGTTCCCGTCCCAGACAGCGATGCCGACCCGGCCGAGGGCGCGCGCCACATCAGCGGCGGACAGCCCCTCCACGGTGAACGCGGCGGTGGGCGTTCGATGCTCGAACGTGGCTGGGTCCGTCCGTCCGTACAGCCGGATCCCATTGATCCCGGCAAGGCCATCGTGGAGGCGGCGATAGAGCTCCATCTCCTGAGCACGGATGGCGCCCATGGCAGCGACGAGGCGCTCGCGTCGCGTCGCTGCTGGTGAAGAACCCGCCATGACCCCGATGCTCTCGAGGTAGCTGACGGCCGCCAGCGCGCCCGCGTACCCCTCGAAGTTGCCGGTCCCCGTTTCGAAGTTCGTTTCAGACGGACGGACCTTGTAGGCCCGGAGCCCTGACAGGATCGAGCGGCGTCCGTAGACCGCACCCACATGCGGGCCGAAGAACTTGTAGACCGAGCAGGCCACGAAGTCAGCATCCACGGCCCGTGCGTCGATCTCGAGATGTGGAGCCGCGTGGACCGCGTCGATGTAGGCCCAGGCCCCCACCGAGTGGGCGAGCCGGACGATCTCGGCCACCGGGTTGATCGTGCCGAGCGCATTGGACGCCCAGCCCGCCGCGACGAGCCTGGTCCGCGGCGAGAGCACGCTCTCGAGATCAGCCAGGTGGAGCGTGCAGTCGTCGAGGCGGGGTTCCCACCAGCGGATCTCGAGTCCGCGATCTGACGCCGCAGTGATCCAGGGGTCAACGTTGGCGGCGTGGTCGAGGCCCGTGACCACGATTTCGTCACCCGGCGCGAAGGCCGCCACGATGGATCGACCGAGCTGGAACGTCAGGGTCGTCATGTTCGGCCCGAAGATGACCTCGTCGGCATCCACCCCGAGCAGATCGGCAATCGCGGCGAGCGCCTCGCCCACGATCCCATCGGACAGGTGCGAGGTTGCGAACGCTCCGTGGCTGTTCGCGTTGGAGGTCCGGTAGTACTCGCCGACGGCGTCGATCACGACCTGGGGCACCTGCGTTCCGCCGGGCCCGTCGAAGTAGATGAAGGGCTTTCCGTCCTGGGTTCGCCCAAGGGCGGGAAAGCGCGCCCGGAGGTCGGCGATGTCGAGGTTCGTCATCGGCACGATGCTACCGCGCGGGTCGAGCCGCGTCCGAGGCCTACACTGCCGGACCATGCGCTACCGACGATTGCCGATCGAGATCGAGTCACCCGAACAGTTCGGCTACGACCGCATTCGCTTCAACCTGGCGGAGAGCTCGGTGCACGACCGGACGCTCGAGTCCATCGATCCGAACCTGCCCGCCCGCCTCGCCAAGGTCGTCCTCGCCTACGGTGATCATCTCGGCCTGCCGGAACTCCGGGCCCGGATCTCCGCCCCCTGGTCAGTCTCGCCGGACGAGATCATCGTGACACCCGGTGCCGCGGCGGCACTGTTCATGGTCAACACGACCTGTGTTCGGCGAGGTGACCACGTCGTAATTGCGCGACCCAACTACGCGACGAACGTTGAGACGCCTCGGGCGATTGGGGCGGACGTGACATACCTGGACACGACGTGGGGCGACGGCTGGCTCGTCACGGCAGATGCAGTGTCCGCGGCGATGACCGACCGGACGGCCCTCGTGTCACTGACGTCGCCGGGGAACCCAACGGGTGCGGTGCTGGCCGAGGCGGAGCTTCGAGCGATCGTCGAAGTCATCGAGCGGCACCCGACGGCCCGCCTGCTGGTCGATGAAACGTATCGTGACCTCACGTTCGGGACCATGACGACGCCCGCCGTGTCACTCTCGCCGCGGATCGTCGGCGTCTCCAGCCTGTCCAAGGCATACGGGATCCCCGGCATCCGGATCGGCTGGCTGGCGACACGCGACCCGAGCCTGCTCGAAACACTCCTGGCGGCGAAGGAGCAGATCGTGATCGCCAACTCCGTGGTGGACGAGACCATCGCGCTGGCTGCGCTCGAGGCGCGGAATACATGGCTCCCGGAGACTCGGGCAGCCATGCTCAGAGCCAGGGATACCGTGGCCACCTGGATTGAGGACTCTCCCTTCGAGTGGATCGGTCCGGGTGGTGGCGCCGTCGGGTTTCCGAGACCGCGCCCGGAGGTCGAGATCGACGTCGATCGCTTCTACGAGCGGCTCTTCAAGGATCACGGCGCCGTGGTTGGCCCAGGCCATTGGTTCGAGCAGTCGCGACGGAGCTTTCGCCTCGGTTTCGGATGGCCAGTCGAAGGCGAACTCGCCGGCGGGCTCGCCGCGCTGACGGCAGCGGCGGGCGACGCCCGGCTCTGACCGAAGGGCGGAGCGACCGGGGCGCGGTCAATCGAGCGCACCGATGGAGGCCGGGATTTGTTGGCCCCGCAACCATTCTCGGGTTAGGATGGTGGACATGAACGCCGAGCGCACCCCTTCTGCGGACCTCCGGGACATGGACCTGGGCACGTGGCGCTCCTTCCTGCATGCGCATGCCCGACTGGCTCGACGCCTCGACGAGGACCTCCGGGCTGGCCATGCCCTGTCGCTGCAGGAATACGAGACCCTCGTTTACCTGGCTGAGGCGCCGGGTCGTCGGCTCCGAATGGGCCGTCTCGCTGATTCGCTCCTCCTGTCGAAGAGCGGCGTGACCCGGCTCGTGGATCGGCTCGTCGACGACGGACTCGTCGAGCGGGCAAGTTGCTCGAGCGACGCACGAGGAGCCGAGGCATCGCTGACTGGCTCCGGGCTTGCCCGCCTGCGCGCCGCCGGCCCGACGCACCTGGCAGGGATCCGTGACCATTTCTACGCAGCCATCGATGAGGCCGATATTCCGGTCGTCGCCCGCGCGATGCACGGCGTAGCGGCCAGGCTGTGCGAGACCGGCGGACCCTGCGACCACGGGTCGGAGGAGCAGTCCGCCCCCGCCGCGAGTGAGCGGGCACCCGCACGAGCCTGATCCGCGGGCTCGGGGGTCGGCCCGGGCAACTGCTGGCTGGGACGTCAGGCTTCGCCTATCCCGATTGGTCCCCGCGTTTCTACCCCGCCCATCTTGCGGATGCCGAGCGCCTTGCGTTCTACGCGTCTCGGCTGGGAACCGTCGAGCTCAACAACACCTTCTACCAGCGACCAACGACCGAGCGGATCGCAGCTTGGCGTGCCGCGGTTCCGGGTTCATTTCGGTTCATCGTCAAGGCCCAGCGCGGAGCTTCGATGCGGGCACTGCTCGCCACCCCCGAGGAGAGCGTCGCCTGGATGACCGAGCGCCTCGACACATTTGCCGACGGACTCGGCGCCGTGCTCTTCCGGATCCCGGCGAACATCCATCGACGTCCGGATGGCACTTCTGATACGGCAATTCGGCGGATGCTCGCGGCGTGGCCCCGGTCCATGCCGCTGGTCATGGAACTGATCCATCCGTCATGGCACGTCGACGAGACGTTCGCGGCCATGCAGGAGGTCGGAGCCGTCCTGTGCGCAACCGAGATGCCAGAGGCCGAGGCGTCACTTGATATCCGCGTCACCGGGACCGGCCTGTATCTCCGGCTCCGCCGCCACGACTATTCGTCCGAAGAGTTGGTGGCCTGGGCCACCCGACTCCGGCCGTTTCTGGATTCCGGACATCCGGTCTTCGCCTTCTTTCGCCACGATGCGTCGGGACGGGCGGCCGAGCTGGCCGCCGAGCTCCAGGATCTGGCCGGCGGGATCAACGCCCAGGGCTGACCGCAAACCCCGGCTGGCCGCTTGGATCCCGGTTCGCAGTTTCGACAGGACTCAGCCTGCGCGGGCGCCCCTTTGCCCGTTCTCTCGTAGATTCAGCAGGTGGGACGATGGCATCGGGACCTTGCTCGAGGGCGGCTTGCGGCCCTTGTTGTGTCGGCCTGACCCTGCTCGCGGTCGGGTGCAACCCCGACGCTTCGACACCGCCGAGCGCGGGTGCATCGGGGACACCATCGAGCACACCGCCCACCGTGCCGGCGCCCTCGGCGTCGGCGGCGTCGTCTGCGGATGCGTCTCGAGACCCATCATCCGAACCAGGGCCAACGGCGAGCCCTTTCGATCCAGCCCGGGCCGAGGTGCGCTTCATCCCAGCTGCGACTGTGCCTGGTGGACCGCTCGCGTTCAGCGCCCCGGCGGATGGCACGGGACGGATCTTCGTGGCCGCGAAGGACGGGCGGCTGTGGGTCGTCCGGTTCGGCGGTTCCGCACCGGAGGTCATGCTCGACCTGCGCTCGGCCGTCTCCA
>JBDTQY010000217.1:0-6696 GCA_039931955.1 Chloroflexota bacterium | reverse complement strand
GGCGATCGAGAACACCGCCGACGCGATCTGGATGCACGATCTCGACAAGAACGTCACCTATGTCAACCCGTCGTTCAGCCGCCTCTACGGCTACGCGCCAGCCGAGATCATCGGCCAGCACGCCGGCATCGTCGACAGCGGCCGACACGCCCCGGAGTTCTTCAACCAGACCTTTGCTGAGGTTGCCGCCGGTGAGATCTGGACCGGTACGATCGTCAACCGCTGCAAGGATGGCGCGCTGATCGAGGTCGAGGCGGCCATCTCGCCGGCGGTCGACGGTCAAGGCAAGCTGATCGGCTGGGTCCAGTCCGACCGTGACGTGACTCGGGAGCACCAACTCGAGAGTGAGGTCCAGCGTGCGGCACGCGAGCGCCAAACGATCGAGGTGGCTCTCGGGCGGATCGACCCATCAGCCTCGCCCGAGGAGATTGCCGCGATCGCCTGCACAGCCATCCTCGAGCTCGGAGGGACCGACTCGGCCTGGGTGACCGAACTCGGCCCGGATCGCGGCCTGGTTCTGGGCAGCGCGGGCCAGGCGGCTTCGGCCTTGGCACCGGATGAGGAGCTGCCGCCAGAACGTGTTCGCTACCTGATGGAACGCGCCTCGGTCGGGCCGTGGGTCGAGGCCTTGAAGGTCGATCCGTCGCTCGACAATGCCTTTGGCGAGCGCCTCGCAATGACCGGCCTCCACACCGCCGCCTACGCGCCGATCAAGGGCGCTGGGGGCGTCATCGGGGTGCTCGGCTTCGGTGTCCACGACACGGCGGCGATCGAACAGCTCAATGAGCACGTTCCCGCCCTGGCCACGTTCGCCTGGATCCTGGGCGCGCTCCTGGCGTCCGGCCTCGAGACCCGTCGCCGATCGCAGGTTGCGCGAGAGTCCATCCAGACCATCCTCGACACCGCGGCCTTCACGCCGTTCTTCCAGCCGATCGTCGATCTGAACGATGGCACGGTCGTGGGCTACGAAGCCCTCAGCCGCTTCGCCGACGGGACCCGGCCAGATGTCGCGTTCGGCCTCGCCGAGCGGGCCGGCCTCGAACTCGAACTCGAACTTGCCACCCTCGCCGCGGCGCTCGAGGCATCGAGCGTCCTGCCGGCCGGCGCCTATCTCAGCCTCAATGCTTCACCGTCGCTCATCGCCTCCGGGCCGCTGCGGGAGATCCTCGCGCCGCTCAAGCGCTCGATCGTCCTCGAGGTGACTGAGCATTCGGTGGTCCAGGACTACGAGGAGCTCCGCGCGGCAGGGAAGGGCCTCGGGCAGCACGTCCGGTTCGCCGTCGACGATGCGGGAGCTGGCTACGCCAGCTTCCGCCACATCCTGGAGCTCGAGCCGGCCGTCGTGAAACTCGACATCGGGCTCATCCGCGGGATCGATGTCGATCGCGCTCGCCAGGCCCTTCTGGCGGGTATGAGCTATTTCGCCGTGAAACGCAAGATCAAGCTCGTCGCCGAGGGGATCGAGACAACGGCCGAACTTGCGGCGCTCGGTCAACTCGGTATCCGCTACGGCCAGGGATATCTCCTTGGCCGGCCGCAGGATGGCCGCGGGCCTGGCCCGTGGCCGACGCATATCCGGTGGAGCGATCCGGGGGCCGGCAAGGGCTGATCGCGCGGCGCGACCCGCTGAGGCCTTTCAAGGCCGGGCCGATGCATCGCGTCGCCGACTTCTGGGCTCGATGACCGAAGATCCGAAGGACACAAGAGCAGGAGCTGCCAGCCGCCTAAGGTCTCCGCATGTGGCCAGTTGATGCTACCTGGGCCTGATGCGCTCCACGCGAGCGTATCGATCGCGTTGTCCTTTCCGAGCCTGCGCGATCGCCGGGGTGCACAAGGCGTGGGACCTTCGACGGACCCCATCACCACCAGTTTGGCCGGCGGAATGGTCGGCAGAACTGGTCAGACGTCCGCCGATCCCAGCCCACTCCAGCGGTTCAACTAAGCACGAAATGGGGTAGGGGGAGGCCCCCACCGCGGTCTGCAGAACCTCTATTCAGCGGTTCGAATCCGCTCGTCGCCTCCATTGATCCGAACTCCCGATGCGGCGCCGACGAGTCCGGGCGGGTCGTCGGGAGGGACATTCGCCCTAGGCACTTTCGAAGGTTCCGGTGCATGCAGGCACCGCGGACTTGACGCTGCGGGCCCATGCCGCGTATGAAGGTGGTCCCCGGAATCCATCTCGATCGGACGTCCTGACAGGAGCCCCATGACGGCCTTCCGCCATCTCCGATTGGTGCGGATCAGTACATTCGGTGCCCTGGCCGTTCTCGTCCTCGGGACGTCCGGCGTCCTGGCGTCGTCTCCGGCGACCGATGTGCGACTGAGCAACGATGCACCCGGGACGACGGGCTACATCAGCGCCGATGAACTCGCGGGCGTGTCACATTACTCGGACGCCGCTCTTGCCGAGTGCTCACGTGCACGAGGGCGCCAGAACGAGCCGTCGGTTGCCATCAACCCCCGGGACAGCCGGGTGATCGTCGGTTCCAGCAACGACTATTGCGCCGTCTATGACGGCGGTGACGACAGCAGCGGAGCGCCGATCGCGTCCGGGCCGATCTGGCTCGGCTACTACCGATCCGAGAACGCGGGGTCCAGCTTCCAGAGTTCACTGGTGCCCGGCTACCCGGGCGACACGTCCACGCTGGGCGCCCTGGCTGCGGTCAGAACCGCGAGCTCCGGCGATCCGGTCATCGCCTGGGACGCCGACGGACGCCTGTTCATGGGATCGGAATCGAGCGACGACGCGAACGGTTCACCGAAGTCCTTCGGTGATGTCTGGGTCGCCCGATACGCGAATCCGGAGGGAGTCACCGGCTCCACCATCAACGACGGGAAGCGGTTCCAGGGCACCGAGATCGTCGCCAAGGGATCATCCGCCCCGTACTATCTCGGGAAGTTCAATGACAAGACGGCGCTCGAAGTGGACCGGACCGACACGTCCTGCCGCGGTAACGTCTACTTCTCCTGGTCACGCTTTACCGGAAACGGCGGCGTGGCGATCTACCTCGCCCGCTCGACAGACCATGGCGTGACGTTCACTTCGCCGATGAAGCTCACGGCGGGTATCCACGACGTCCAGTTCCCCGAGATCTCCGTCACTTCGAACGGGCATGTCTACGTGACATTCCGGCAGTACGCGTCGGGCCGCCAGGCAGACGCGATCGACATGGTCAAGTCGACCGACTGTGGCCGGACCTTCTCCCCGCCACGGAAGATCACGACGATCGAGCCCATGGGCCTGACCGATGTCGATATCAGCGGAGCCGTGGCCCGCGACTGCGGCGATGGCTCCCTGGCGTGCCAGTCCGGATTCACCTTCTTCAGGGGCGACACCGGTCCTCGGTCGACGTCTGACCAGGCCGACAGCCACGAATGGATCTACCTCGTCTACGAAGCGATCCTGCCAGGCTCGGAGGTAGAGACGGGTACGTCCTTCGGGTGGGCCGATTCGCCCGGCAAGGGCGGCCAGTCGGCCATCTACTTCGTGCGCCTCGATGGAGCCACCGGTTCCCTGACGAAGCCGGTGCGGATCG
Source organism: Chloroflexota bacterium (assembly GCA_039931955.1). Classification (GTDB taxonomy): domain Bacteria; phylum Chloroflexota; class Limnocylindria; order Limnocylindrales; family CSP1-4; genus UBA5189. Next base: position 3,160 of record JBDTQY010000217.1, on the reverse strand, counting down.
CGCCGACAGCCGATGGCCAGCAGCTCCTCCCGGATCTCGCCGTTGACAACGGCACCATCCACGCCCTCTGGTGGGACAGCCGCAACGACGCCAACAACGACGCCTCGAGCTTCCGGATCCGGCCAATCGGGAACGCCGCGAATGGCGCTGTCGGGCCAGCCCTCGACGTCTACGCCTCGACCGCGTCGATCAGCGGCGGCGCCTGGTCGTCCGCCGTTCGCCTGTCCGACCTGACATCGAATGGTCAGTACGAGCAGTTCGCGAACCGGACCGTCCCGTTTGGTGGCGACTACCTATGGATCGACTCCAAGGGCGGCACGACCTACGGCGTCTGGACCGATTGGCGCAATACCGTCCCTGGAACCGATCCTCGCGATCAGACCGGGGATGGGGCTGACGTCCTCCAATGCCGCGCCGATAACGGTGATGGGACGTACGGCGGTGACACCTGCCCACGCGGCGGGGGACTCGACCAGGATATCTACGGCAATCTCGCGCCCTAGTATTCCGCTACGCTGCGGGGGCCGGAGTGGCGGAACGGCAGACGCAGTCGACTTAAAATCGGCGGCCGAAAGGCGTGAGGGTTCGACTCCCTCCTCCGGTACCAAACACATGCCCATGTCCCTGGGCAGGGCCACCAGCCCGTCGGCCGGCGGGAGGTAGCGCTCAGCGCCCGAAGAGGCCGCCCAGACCCTTTGACTTGCGCGGCTGAGCGCTGGTGGCGGGGAGGCCGGCCAGTCGGGCGGCAAGCCGACCAAGTTCCTCCGCGGCTGCCGCTCTCGGCGCGCCCTGGACAATCGGAATGCCCTCGTTGACGCCTTTAAGGAACGCAAACGAGTCGTACGGGATCGTGGTTGCGACGGCCGTGCCGAGCGCTTCCTCGATATCGGAGAACCGGAGAAGTTCGCGAGCGAAGATGGAGTTCAGGACGTAGTACACCTCGGTCCCGACGTTGCTGCGAGCAGTAAGCAGTTCGCTGAGGGCGTGCACGGCCTTGATGGCGGGAAATTCCGGGGTGAGCACGATGACGAGATCGGTCACTCCCGCCATGGCCGCCTCCGACCGGGCGTCCATGATCGAGCCAAGGTCAGCCACCACGATCTGGAACGCTGCCGTGGCCGTGGTGAGGATGTTCGTCACGTCGCCTGGTGAGAGGCGAGCCGCGGCGTCGGGCGTGCCGGGCGCACCGAGCACCTGAAGGCCGGATCCGTGTCGATCCAGGGCGGCCGCGAACAGCGCCGGGTCCCCGGCCGTGAGCTCGTCGCTCAGCAGGCCATCCAGCGTCACCCTGGGGGTCAGGTTGAGGTGCGTGGCCACCATCCCGAACTGGAGGTCGAGATCGAGGAGCGCGACTGACCCTGGGAGCTGGGCGACGAGCCAGGTTGCGATATTTACGGCGATCGTGGTGGTTCCGGCGCCACCTTTCGGCGAGAACACGCCGATGATCCGTCGCTGGCTGCCGTCCCGAATGGTGGTGTCGACGTGACCGGGATTCTTGAGATCACGGGAGCGGACGAACCGCAAAGCCAGTGCCTCGGCTCGGGCGTCCAGTTCCCGCTCGTCGAAGGGGCGGGCGATGACATCGTCGGCGCCCGCCTCGAGCAATTCGATCCGGTCCTCGACGTCGTCCGAGGCGATCACGCAGAGGATTGGAATGCGCGCCAGATCCGTCGTCGAGCGGATCTCCCGGCACGCGGCTGCGACAGATGCGATCGCGCCAGAATCGTCGAGGACGATGACCTGCGTGCCGTTCTCCGTGATGTCGCTGGCGATTGCCCCCGCGACATCGGAGACGGATACGGTTTCGTGGCCTGACGCTCGAAGCGCGTCGGCAACGAGCGAGTCATCTGCGCTGGCGATGAGGAGAATGCGGCTTGCAGCCAAGTGTGAAACCCTCTGAGTCAGGGAAGGCCAAGGTTTTGAGGCCACCGTCGCATGCACCTGCAAGGCGAGCGGCCCAAGAGGATACATCTCCGGGCCGTGGTAGACTCCCGGCCGACCTTTCCGTTCCGCGCCCGTTGGGCAGCGGGGCACACCCATTGGAAGGAGACTGACGGCCCATGCGCCGATATGAACTGATGCTCGTGATCCGTCCGGATGCGCCGGACGAGCGAATCGCCGCGATCGTTGATCGCGCTACCCGCCAGGTCATCGAGGACGGTGGGCACATCGTCAAGGTGGCTCCCTGGGGCCGCCGTCGGCTTGCCTACCCGATTGACCGGCACCGTGAAGGCTCGTACCACATCGTGGTCTTCGAAGGCGCTCCGGGCACCATCGCCGAGCTCGAGCGAACCCTCCTCATCACCGAGGAGGTGCTGCGGCATCTCATTGTCCGCCAGGAACGGCCCACCAGGGCCAAGCGTGACGACGGGACCGAGGACACGGATGACACCGACCTCCCGCCTGTCGAGGACGACGATGAGGACGACGAGACCGAACGAATCGACGAGTCCGAGAGCGATGCGGCGCCGGCCGCAATCGACTGAGAGGGGTCAACGATGGCGACGCTCTGCAAGATCCAGATCATCGGCAACCTCGGGCGTGACCCGGAGCTGCGGTATACGCCGAACGGAAAGCCCGTGGCGACCTTCAGTGTCGCCGTGAACCAGGCGACCAAGAACCAGGCAACCGGCGAGTGGGTAGAGGCCACGGACTGGTTCCGCGTCTCCGTCTGGGGAGACCGGGCCGAACGATCGGCTGAGAGCCTGCGCAAGGGGAGCCGCGTCTTCGTGGACGGGCGCTTCCGGACCCGTGAATACGAAACCAATGACGGGCGCAAAGGCATGTCGCTCGACGTGAGCGCCGACGCCGTCGTGGGGCTCGACAAACGCGACCAGGAAGGTGGGTTCGCCGGCGCTCCTGCCGCCGCGGGAGCCACGCAGGGCGGCGCCGCGGCCGGTGGCGGTTTCGACGATACCGAGATCGACGAACTTCCCTTCTGAATTCCAGACAACTTCCCGCGCCCTGACCGGGCGACCACAGGAGAATTGCAACCATGCCACCACCTCGCTCGCGCAAGAAGGACGAGTACCGAGATCGCCGCCGCCGCAAGGTGTGCTCTTTCTGCGCCGACAAGACGGATCAGATCGATTACAAGGAGGTCAACCGCCTCCGCCGATTCCTTTCCGAGCGGGCCAAGATCGAGCCACGACGCAAGACG